>NZ_CP036170.1:300000-432500 GCF_004295125.1 [Clostridium] scindens ATCC 35704
TAATGCTGTGCAAATGCCGCATCTGTCTTTTTTCCCCAAATGCCGTCCTCTTTCAGTCCGGCATTGTAGTCCATATTCATGGCATGCTGTACGCAGCGTATCGCCGCCTTCTTGGTCTCAGGTCCGCGGATTCCATCCACGCCAATCTTAACGCCCGTGAAATTGATCGCATGCTGCTGTCCCTGCCTGATAAGGTCCTTTCTATGGATTCCATAGGCTCCATTGCTTCCGGATTCCACAACAACCGGCGATGGCATAATGATAGTGGCGCTTCCCCAATTTGGACGTCCATAGCCCATAATTAGATTGCTCCACTTGCTGATCACGCGGTCACATACCATGTCATTTCTGTTTCCCTCGCGGACGGTGAGGGTGTTCCCACTAACCTTAATGATCGCTCCAACATGATCTGACACTCCGTCTCCGCCCCAGTCGTAATAGATGATATCTCCTACAGCCGGAGCGTAGTTTCCTGCATATCGGCCTGTCCATAATCCCCTTGCCTTGAACCAGTTGATTCCATACGGGCAGTAGGCTGTGTTAGGCACTTTCCCCTGGTTTCCTGACTGGTACCCCGCCGCGGATATGGTAGCGTGGCACCACGGATCCTGATGTGACATCTTATAGGATTCCACTCTCTGCGAATTGTAGATATCAATAATGATATCATCCTGACCTCTTGCCTCGCTGTATCCGAACCATGAATCTAATACATCTCTATATTCTGTCCAACCCATATCATATTCTCCTTCCTGTGCGATGTCGCACAAAAAGAGAGCCTGTTTCCAAGCCCTCTGAATCCTACTTCTTGATTTCAATCTCCCAGAAGCCGCCGTCCTTAGTCCAGATTTGGACTCTGTCTCCGTCTCTTTTAATGTGATCCACTTGCGGACTGCGGCATACCTGTATGTACTCCTGCACGGACAGGATATTGCCCCTTGCCCGCACAAGATCGTCTATCTCCCAGGTGTACATTATTCATCCTTTCCAATCTGGTTAATGATCTGATTAGCGCATGTACTCATGTCTGCCACCAGTATGCCATGCACAATGGCCGTCAATAACGGCCTGCGCTATCCCTACCGCCATTCTCCCCATCCTTGTCTCTTAACTGCAATAATATTTCCTTAAGTTTCTCCGGTATCGGTATGAACTCTGCCGCATTTTCTAGTAGGCTCAGTGCCTCATTGCATATATAGAACATAATCACCACTTCTCTCAGCGGTATCGTTCCGCCTATAAGTTCCTGAATCTTGAATGAAAGCGCGATCACGATGAACATTAGAGCCTTCTTCAAGATTCCCCTGAATCCAATCTCGGATGACATCCGCTTATTGTAGATACCCTTGATCCACCCTGTCGCATAATCAAGAATTGCCAGTGTCACGATTGTCTTAAGCATCACGTCCCATCCTCCCATGTGATAGGACAAAAAACCGCCGACGATCCCGCCGGCGATACTGATCCAGTTAAATACCTTGTCCATTTTCTTCATTTACCCCACTTCCTTTGCAAGTTCCTCCATGCCGGAGTCTGTAAGTATCTCCTTGACCTGTTCCTTAAGCAGCCTTGGTACCTGCTCATACGTCTTTTTTCCTAACATAATCTGCTGTGACCATAACATTGCCATCATTTCCTTACCTTCCTTTCTCTGAAAAAATATAATTAGATATGTTAATAGAGTTACCATTACTGATATACCAGTTCCGACATTTCAAGAATGCACTGTTCAAGCATGTCGTTCTTCTCCATTAAGGCCTCATTAGCCGCCTCAAGGGCCTTCATGCGGTCGTCCGGGCTTTCGCCCTCCTTGTACATCAGCACGCCCATGATTCCGGCCGTATACTTGACTATCGCGTCAAATCTGGTATAGTTCTCATACTCCGCTACCGTGGCATTCCTCTCCTGGATCGTCATCCGCCTGGTGGCGAACGCATCCGAGAACATTGTCCTTAATTGCTCTTCGGTTGCAGAGATCGTCTTGAACAGCAGGCCTCCATCTGCCTGTAAGGAAGCCTGCTGTATTTGCAGTTCCTGTCCATCGTTGAAAATGGTTTTCAAAATAATCACATCCTTTCTGTGCGGCAGAGCGCAAAAATAAGAGCCTTTCGGCTCCGGATTTACGGTTACGATATTTAACTAAATAGAAAATTGCCTGCGTGCAATGAAATATATACAGGAGTCGCAAATCACGCACAGTACGATATACCAGACATTACGCCTTATGATCTGCTGGTTATATACGGTGGCCCCGGAACATACGCCAATACTTCTATGGTTGTCCCAGTAGCGTCGATCGTGTACAAGGATGACGGTCAATTTGCGCTTGGGGTATACCAAGGAAGTAGTACTTTCTGGGAACTGGAATTCAATTTTCCGACCAGCACCAAAATTAACATTGCAAACTATAAGAACCAATCCTGGACTACTCCGGCAATCCGAAAGATTTTGGGGATAAAATTTATAGATTATTTAGAAAAGTAACTGACTGAAAATTCATAGGCTGTATTCGTACCACCTTTCAGATTGATCTGCAATTCTCCAGATGCAGTAATTTGGCCAGATGTCACGGCTGTGCCATATCCGACAGGGAATCGTGTAACGGCAACTGGAGCCGGGAGATTTGCTATAGTTTTCCATCCAGATCCAGAGGCAATCCATATATTACCGCTCACGCATACATTGTTATATTTTTCAATGGCAGAAAAGTAGTTAATTCCGATGCCAGAGATAGGATCATACTCAGTGATGTTTTCCAATTTTCTATTTAGTTCATCTGTCATCGTCTTAAGTTCTGCCATAGATGTAAGCACTTCATACAATGGATCTATTGACACTATGTTGATTCCGTCAAGCGTAACCTTGTACAGAGGGAATTCAGAATATATATCTCCAGCCCTGATATTCCCATCTATATGGCTTGGAATAGCCGGACTGTCTACGGATGGCGTTCCATTGATGGACTTAAGAAACTCTGTTTCTATTCCGCTTGTGGTATCCTTGCTGTACACCGATACAATCAGATCAATCCTCTTTTCCCCCTGCGTACCATATTCAATTATTACCTCTTCGCTTTCTCCTTCCGGTATAATTACATGCCTTCCCTGGTGGATCAGGCTGCCATCATGCACACGCACCACATTATTTGACAATAACTCAGCCTCCATCTTTCGACCGATATTCAACACATAATTGTCCGGGCCTGTAATGGCTTTCTGAAAATCAGCATCATCTTGAGAATCAATGTGATCCGTTGCGCTCACTCCTGTTATGAGTTCCACCTAATCATCTCCTTCTATGGTATAATCTATTGTTTCCCTGTCATCCGTAATCTTAAGTATCTTTCCAACAACCGGCTTCTTGACATATATACCTGTTATATAATCTCTGCCGGATACCGTATCTCCTACCTCAAGTTCCACATCGTCTACCGACATCTCAAACTTCTTGTAATTCATAAGTTTTTTGAAACGCTCGATCCCGTCCTTTTTTAATTCCTCCGCATCGTTTATGGATGTATACGAATATAGCGCGGTTCTTTCATCAAGCCCCGTATAATACTGTGTTTCGCCTATATTTCCGTCCGCATCCGCATATAGATGCAGGACAAGGCGGCTTTCCTCTTCTCCCTCTCCTGCACATATGAGATGGTTAATCCCGTTCCTGCACTCGCGGGCTGTAAAATTGATATGATAGTCCTGCGAGAATTCAAGGCTCTCTGAATAATCCACAGCCTCTACTGCGCCGATCTCCACATATCCGGGTCCGTCATTGCACTCTATGTACTTGATCGACAGCCTATATCCCACCTGAGATAGCATCCTGGCTAATCCGTCCAGCATGGTTGTATAGCGATCGAATTGATAGTCAACTGTAATTCCAGTATCTTGCTGCGAAACAGAAAACAGATCGCCGAACGAATTTCCAAGTATTCCTGATATCACGGAATTAAGTTCTCCTGATACAGTAAGGTGTGATGACCCTTTTGGTGGCTCTACTATCTTCTTCCCCATCATCCCGCGCCATGTATCGCCGCGTACAATGACCCGACCTCTTTTCGTTGATGTCTCTATATCTCCTATAACTCCCCCATATTCTGTCCCTGGCACGAATAGCCTATATCCATAATCAAGGCCCGAGTGATTCCACTCCATAAGCGACACTTCAAATTGGAAGTCATTGGTATCGCCTATATCAAGATCAAGGTTCCTCTCCATATCCCAATACCTGAGTTCTCTTCCATTCGCATCCGCAATTATCAGATTAATAGCAGTTCACTCCTTTCGTGGTACAGGGTAATGTCTATTCCAAATGACCCATCCCAGATCACATTGCTCTTGCCCGTCGGTATCAATTGGAATACGGATGATTCCATATTCCTGCTACCAAATTCGTTGACGATCTGCTTGTTGGCCTTATACCGCCTTATGGTCTTGCTCTTAGAGTCAATGACCATGTATTCGCCGTCATCAACGCTTGTGAACACCTCATACACGTGTCCGTTAATGGATACCCTTGGATTCAGGCTTTTTCCATATATTGTCATAGAGAAGTTGCAGTCAGAATAATGCTCATTTCGGATTATTCCGTTCCCCTTCTGCGTATTCGTGTAATTGTGCGGATAATTGTACGGATAATTCTGGCCTCCAATACTCTTGCTTTCCGCTCCAGAATACGGCAGATATTCGAAAGTCTCTTCCGTAATCCAGTAAGGCCAGTCCGTCACAAATTTGATGTATACAAGCGCAAAATCAACGCCCATGTTCCAATCCTTCTTCTGGCTGGTAACGGCATTGCAGAGGACATACTGACCATGATAGTACAGCCGCCCCCTCGCATTGTTAAGCACATCCGTTTCCAGTGCCTCAAACAACCTCTTTCGTGCCTGTACATATTCTTCATGCGTATTCGCAAGGATATTGATAGTTACGGGCATCTCGCATACTCCACGGGAAAACGACACTACCTTCTGTGCATCGTTGGCCTCGTAATCCCATGAGTAGTCTGTTATCTCATTGATATCATTGACTAGATAAGGGAAGGACGTAAGATCAAGCACCACATTATTACTATTCACATAACATATATCTGGGTACATCTAAGCCCTCCCTTCTGACCAGCGGGAATATGCACGGCCCATCTCCCTGTCATTCAGTTCTATCACGATCCCCTTGATCTCGCTTCTGACAATGTTTCGGATATAGTCATAATTGGTATTGTCCCTGCCAGATGAATACTCCTTGTTTTCCTCGGAAGTAAGAACTCGCTCACCCTTATGCAATACTGCTCTGTATCCATCATAAGGAACATTATCAAGACCGTTAAAGTGGTGAAGTTCCGTAACTCCATCCCATGCCGCAATAGAGGGATTATCCATATACTGCGCCGCAATATGAATAGTCCTGTCCCTTGTTGCATAATCTGCCTTATCGTTAATTTCCTGTAACGCTGATATCGTCCCGTCCTTGTTTACGGTAATGTTATAAGGCGTATTGTTGATGTTGACAATTCCCGTCCTGGTTCCGTCCGTATGCAGTTTCAAGTCATCCATAGATTTAACTACGTTTCCATTTGCGTCCATGATTTGGCCAGTATTGCTTACATACAGGCCCATTGATGAGCCTATCGCCTGATATGCGCCGCTCTGCCTACTTGCCATATTCTCAGCATCCTGCGCCATCTTTTCCGTATATCCTCCGCATTCTGCCGTAGATTCATTGTATATGCCTACAATTGCGCCAGTATTTTCATCTACCGTAACGCGCATATTCTGCCACATTCCGGCTTCCTTATTATATATCTGATAGCATCCGCTTTCGGTTATCTGGTTCAGCCCGTCATAATGATTCATCATATTGTAGAGCCTTTCTTGACAGGCCTTATCCTCATTCGTAAGTATCGTTCCGTTAAACTTGTTAATTACATCCAGCAATTCAGGATTCTTCTCCTTGATGATGTTCATATACTCGTCATAGAGTTCATTCTGCTTATCAATTTTCTTCTGCTTATCGCTCTCAAGATTGGCAATCTGCTTCTCCATTTCCTCGCGCTCTGCGCCAGTACATTCTGCTGCTTTGGACTTGAGCATTTCAATCTGTGTATCATATGATGCCTGAATCTGCACGATCTCATCATCACGCGCTTTCGCCTTTTCCTGCATCAAGTCAGACGCGCTCTTAGCATCCAGGTTCTTGACTCTCGCGGCAAACTCATTCTTAGCATACATGATCTCTTCCTGGGTTCCACCGAGATTTTCAAGTTCGATCTGCTTGATTCTCTGCGTCTTTTCCTCTACTGCCGCAATCTCCTGGTCATTTAATGCCCTGCCTTCATTTACTGCCGCCTGTTTGATAGCAAGTATCTCATCCTGTAGTTTCTGCACTTCGCTGATCTGGTTATCGCTTGACCTGGAAAGTATATCTAATACCCTCTGCTCGCTTTCATCTATCACCTCATCATCAGCGACAAATAATTCCTTCAAGGCCTTTTGGCTTTCTTCCTTCTTGCCAGATATGGTATCAACAGCCTCCTGGCACATCTCCGATACGCGTCTTGTAAATTCTGCGCTTTCCTCTTGCGAGATCACATCATCAAACCCAATCTCATTAAGAAATACGCCGAATTCCTGTAGTGCCTCCGTGGATTTTTCTACCTCTTTCTGGAATTCCTTACTGATATCATCTGAGAATTCCTTATGTACAAGCCCTAGTTTTTCCAACTCTTCCCTTGACTTCACTTCTACGCCGTTAAGTTTCGCAAGCACCTTTTCCATTCCCGACATTTCATCGGATGACTCTATCACAGATCGCTTCATCAACTGCGTATTCTCGTGGGCGGCGTACATTCCGGCTCCGACAGCAGCAACGCCGACCACAAGCGGCGCACAGATAGAAGCGAGACTTCCCATTCCGCCAACCAGCCCAGTTCCGCCAAGGCTACCTAACGCTGTACTCGCACCGCTCATAACGCTGCTTAATTTTGTGAATGTTCCTATCCCTCCGCCTACCACTTTAAGCACAGGGCCAACGGCTGCGGCCAATGCCATCCATTTTATAACATTCTGCTGCTCCTGCTCTGACAACCCCGCAAATGCGTCTCCTGCCTTGCTTAATACCTCAGATACTTTTGTGATGACTGGAATGAATGACGCTCCGATCTTTATTCCTTCATTCCTTAATTTGTTCAAGGCTCCTTTTAATTGCTCTGCTGGGGTCGCATCCATTTTATCGAAAGCCGATTGCGTAGCACCCGCGCTCTTGTTCATAGCGTCCAGCATTCCATTGTACTCCTGACCATTTCCTTTCGCGAGAACCAATGCCGCTGATCCAGCCTCCACTGAGCCGAACATGTCTTTCAGAGTCATTCCGTTCTTCTCTGCGTACTGGCTCATCATGTTCAGAATGTCTGACGTTGCAACGCCTTCCTTCTTGAGTTCCGCAAATCCTTTCCCTGTCAGTTCCCGAAGGGCCTTGTCAGACGTACTTCCTGTTTTTCCTAACTCGGAAAGCATCTGCTTAAGATATGTTCCGGCCTCTGCCGTGGCAATACCGTTCTTGGTCAACTGCGCGTAAGATGCAGACAGTTCATTCATCCCAAAATTGACAGAACTGGCAATAGGGATTACCTTGCCCATGCTGCTGCTCAATTCATTTACGGTTGTCTTGCCGAGATTCTGGGTGGTAATCAGCATGTCAGACAGTTTAGTAGCATCTTCCGCACTCAGGTTATATCCATTGATCGCCGTGGTAAGGATATCCACTGCGCTTGCGCCGGACGTGAATCCGCCTTTTGCCAACTTCATGGCCTCAGTCGTGAATTCGACCGCCTTGGTCTGATCTACGCCTGCGGATATGGCCTGATATACGGATTCAGAATACTCATCAACCGCAACCTTGGTTTCATTCGAGCCGCTTATCAGGCTGTCTTTATATTCCGCAAAATCCACGACGCCATCATCAAGCAGCGTACTCACTTTCGCAAAATTGCTTTCAAAATCAACCGCCATCTTGGTTGTTGCAACGCCTACGCCAACAATTGGGAGGGTTACGGACTTCGTCAGCACTGATCCTACTTTTCCAAGCGTCTGTCCAGTCCTTGTCAGGCCAGACAGGCTCTTCTCCACCCTGTCAGCCTCGCTCTTTCCAAGCGTAGCGGCATTCTTCATGTCTTTCTTGAATTGTTCCGTATCTACTTTGAGTTTTGTTACCAGTGGTGCTAACTCAATTCCTGCCGCCATTACATCCACCTCCGCTATGCATTCTCACTGATTTTTCATCAGCCTTGGTCTGCTGCAATCTCCATAAGTTCTTGAGTATCTCCATGCCTTCCTTGGATTTGGTGTAACTTGCGATCCAACTCTCCTTGTTCAGCAGCAAAAAATAAGGATAAGGCAGTTCCAGAACTTCGTTAAAATTGAATCCCGTATACTCGCTTATCCTTCTAATAATTCCAGTTTTTAAACGATACTCTTTTTCCCATTCCTCTTCCGGAAAATATTTTTCGCATATTGCCTTTCCAATTTCTCCAGGAGGAATGGGGATCATTAGTTTGGGTCTGATTCCGCTTCGTATCGCAATACTGACATTGTATTTATAACATTAGTAATTGCATCCGTTGTCCAGTCATATAAGTCCTGTTTTTCGAACTTCCGTCCTTCCTTATTATGGTTCATAAATAGGATTGCAACATCCATCCGCTTATCGTTGATATTATCTTCCGTCAAATCCTTCTCGATCATATCTACCTTGTCTATCATTCTTAGGGTAGGCTGCATTACATGTATGACTTCCCCGCATATCCTCATTTCCACACTGTTGTCCAAATACTTGTCTAAGTCCAGCATCTTTTATCCCCTTTCAATCAAAAATAAGGAGGGCGCATTATCGCGCTCTCCTATGCTGCTACGATCGCGGCAGCCTCTTCATCTGTAAGTTCTTCCTCAAACTTCGCCAGAAATCCGTCAATCTTGTTGATTGCCGATATCTCCGCATCAATCGTCAGTTCCTTGCCCGTGAATTCAAGCGCGAATCCAGAGCCGCCCTGTCCGATCATCGTGAATCTGATCTTCTTCCCGTTCTCCTTCTCATGAACGAATCTCATAAGCACCGTCTTAAGCGACTTTCCCTTTCCGGTAAACACGATGGTTCTTACCTTCTTTTCCTTGTCCTCTGTATACTCACCCGTGGAAAGCATCGAGATATTCTCCATGTTCCAGGTAAGCACACCCGTCTTAGCCGTAATCTCTTCTTTTGTAATGAACGATTTCACGATTTTCTCATACTGGTTCAAAACGTCATACTTGGTCGGCTTATAGTTTATAGAGAACCCTCCACTGCAATGCCCTACGTTGTGATCTGCGCTCTCAATCGTTGAATCTTGTGGCAGTTCTGCTCCCTCAAATTCGTACATGTAGACTTCGCCTGCTCCAAGCAAAATCTCATCCTTATTCTTATTTCCCATTAATTGTCCTCCAATCTATCAGGTAATATCTTTTCAGTTCCCATTTCTGCAAATCCTCATTAAATATCCGGCCGCCGCCAGATGAAAGCACCGACCGAAACCTTGTATCTCCATATGATATGAATGGCGCGTCCTCTTCCATTGCAAGCAGTTTCGCAATTTTATTGTGAGCATCCATGCCTGAATCATAGTCGTCTGAGATCACATTAAGGGTCAACTGGCTCTGGCTCAAGTGCCCCGATAAAATATCCGTAAATGTATAGTCAATGTTAATCCCTTCGTCCGGGTCTACAACCATTACAGGATATAGCCGCGATGCAAATTCCGGGATCATGCACTCTATGTAATTCTTGATATCCAATTCCATTACGATTTACCTCCCAGAATCCTTTCTATGGATGATTTTTTTGAGAGTTTCGCATCTTCCAGAAACGGCTGCGGTCTCTGCCCGCGTGTCCAATGGAATCCCTTGTATTTTCCTGCCATCACCGTATAGCCCCACGGAGTTTTCCTGCCATTTCCATCCTTCGCATAGATTCCAGTCCCTTCATGCACATAAGGCGCATACTCAAGCGTACTGCCTATCATGCCGACTATCTCAGAGGCCGAGATATCAACCTCGCTGGTGATTGAAGCCCTGAGAAGGCCCTGATCTACCGGGCAGTTCTTTTTCGCCTCGGCCTCAACAACATAACACGCGGTTTTCATATTCCTTCCTACATCAGCAATGATTTCCAGCATTGCCGCATCCATGCTGGACTCAAATCCCGCATTATCAGACATCCGTGGTCACCTCCTTAAGAAGCAGGCTTGACAGCCTCCCGGAGTCGTTGCATGACATCACCATATATACAGCATCATCATTCTTAATCCGATATTTTCCTGCCTTTAGCCCCTTTCGATGCGTAAGCCCTGTATGTGTTGATACCTTGTATAACTCGCTTGCATGCATTACGGTTTCATCAATTTTATATACCGCAACATCGACCTCTGAGACATATACCCATTCCGGCTTAAATCCGCCAGATGGACTTCTGACACGCTTTTCTTCCTGAATCGTGTATCTGCTCATATCCCGGTTTATTGACATGTTATCTCCTCCTGCGTAATCTCCTGTGCCGATATATGACACGCTTAACTGACGGTGGCAACTCATTGATATATGACACTGATACTCCGCTATTGCTCTCGCTTGCTATGCCCTCTGTTCCGTCTCGATTGAACCTGATAAGCGTCAGTTCTTTCACTGCCAATTCACATGCCTCTGGCAACTCCTCGTCTTTTTCATAGTTGATAGCGTCCCGGATTTCCAGAACGCTATCATGTACCATATCATCAAGGATATATATCTTGTCACCCAAGCCAGGACGTTTTAGCAGGCTCTCTAATATTCTCTCTTCCATACGATCAACTCCTACAGTTTGTGCTTGAACTCCACAATCCTGATCTGCTTTGGCTCATATACAGGGTTCCAATTCTGCGCGTCAGAAAGTTCTGCTCTTGTAGGACCTTCCTTCTTGTTGCTTACCTTGGCGTTTGTGAACTGAATTCCGCGCGGATGAAGTATGTTCGTCCATCTGTTAATCAGGTAGTCAATACCGGAACCCTTCTTCTTGTCCCGATCTGTCTCGGTTGGCGCGAATCCTACTGGATTTCCATTACCAAGCGCAATTGCGCCCTGACCGAAAAGGTATGTAGAGAATACCTGATTTGAGCCAGAGCCAGTTACAGGACATCCGTCATCCACAATGACTCGTTTCCCCTGATATAATCCGAACGACACGTCATTCGATGGCTGTACGGTCTCAATAAGATTCTGCTTCTTAAGTGCCGCCTCCGTAGCACTATGCATTACAACACCCGTAAGTGCCGTCTTATTGTCTCCAAGCAACTGTTCTGCATCAATGAAAGCAGACCCGCTCCACTTAGCCGACGTTCCCGAACCGCCAGAAATGTCTAATATATTGCTTGCAAGTGGCGTTGTCGCCGAGGACGCTTCTGATGCTGTATAAGAGCCGAAAATTCCCTTTAGAATAGCAACTAATTCCTTCTGCATATCACGCGCGCGGAACCCTGCCACCAGTGATGCAATCGCAAGCATCGGATCGCTTCCAGCAAGCGCGGCAGACAGATCAGTAGCACTCCACATCTTTGCGCGCCTGATGATTACTGCAACGTCCTGCTCGGATTCAATTCCAGACGGCGTCAAATCCTTCCCCTCCACTACGGGCTCTGACTCACCCGTCAAATCCTCGAAAAACGGCATATTCACTAGTGGAGAGGCCTGTGAAGCCAGTTCGTCAAATTTAGTATCATTAACAATAATTCCACAGTTATATAATGCCGATTTCTCCATTGTCTTCTGGATTACGTACGGCGTAAATAACTGTGGTACAATTACATCTGATAATGTTGTTCCTGCCATGTGTTATCACCTTTTTAACCTTTCTCGTTCTTATAATGTTACTCCGGCTGCGGCTGCCATTTCCTGTGCCTGTGCGGGGTTTTCCTTAAGCATTTTTCCTTGCTCCGTCAGATTGAATGTCTCTTTTGCGAATGGGTTAGTAGTCGCTGCACCTGTACCGCCCTGCGGATTGTAACTCTGATGCTTCTGTCCAGTAGGAAATAGCATAGGAATTGATTCCTTATAGGATTTCACGATTTCATCTACCCCAACAGGCTTTCCGTCCTTGTCGAACGTGAACTTCTCTAGCCCACCATGCTTGTAAATCAGATAGTCAGCATCTGTGCATCCAGCATTTGAAATTACTTCCTTGAGCCTGTATAACTTCTGCATATCCTTATTCGCTTTCTGCAAGTTTTGAATTTCTGTCTTATATGTCTCAATCTTTCCTTGCAGTTCCTCATTTCCCTCAGTGCTTTCCTGCAAATCCTTGATGGTGTCATTTGCAGTATTAAGTTCCGTGACCTTTGCGTCATACTCATTTTTTGATATAATGTGTTTCGGTGCCTCTTTGCTGATTTTTTCTAATGTCTTTTCCACATCCAACTTTCCATCTTCCCCGTATACCGCATTTCTTAAGATTTCCTTTAACCATTCCATTTGTTTCACCTCCATAGATTTTTACCGGCTCTCCCGGCATTGGCTGTACCGTTGTTCTTTATACCCTGCAACATTAAAAAAGGGTAAAATAAAAGAACGCTTACGCGTCCTTCGTTTTTGCTGCTCTTTTTTGAATTACCCCGGCTTTTTTCAATTGCCTTGCCCTTGACTCGGAAACCTCAATCTCTTCGCCTTGTCCTATGTTCCTGTGCTTTTCCACATCGTAATAAGACCTTATAACCTTTACAATCAACCCCATCACCTCCAATCAAAAAGCCACTCGCAAAAGCAAGTGGCTTTTTCTTTATTCTAATGACGCGTCACGCGAAATTATTATTCTTGTGTCTCCATTATCCATTGTAAAATATCCTATCGTCCATACCTTTCCATCACTTTTAATTATATATCTTCCGTCTTGCCCTGGGCCATATTTTCCTTCGGTGCTATCTTTGTCCAATTCTCCATATACATCTTCTATATATTTCTTCGCATCATCCAAAGTTGCTTCTTCCGAATCATAATACACTGACGAAATCAAATCCATTTCAGATTCCGTATTTGAGAACTGGTAAGTAACAGAATATTCTTTTCCATCAATTTTTCCCGGTTCACTTAAGACATAAGATATATTATCTTCCGTATCAAGTTCTTCCTTTTCTAAAATATCTGACTTTTTATCAGTTATGCTTATTTTAGAATTATGTGGCAATTTTGTAACATCATCTTTTCCACCACATCCAACTATCATAACGCAACACATAACCGTAACAAATAAAACACTTACAATCCTTTTCATTTCAAATCCTCCCTGAAATATATTATATCCATATATTACCACCTCGGGAGTCTGTCTACAAGCGATTGTTAAGAGCATCCATGAGATATTTCTTACGGTCACATAATATCTTGCAGGCCTCCGGGTTATTCGTTCTCCTTGCCTTGTCAATCAACTTCTGTATGCGCTTGATCTCGCTGTTAATGTAGCATACATGGTGCTTCGCCTTGCAGTGCGGGCAGAGATAATATACATCTATCAGTCCATCATCCTGCACATGCTCTATCATCATCTTCGCTGTCGGCTCAAATGCTTTTCCGCATGTACACTGTATCTTCAATTTCTTATTTGCTGTTACCTTTAACGATTTCATATAATCCTCCTATTCTACTTCCGGCAAATATGTGCACCTGCAGTTCGCATGAAGTGGAAGTATAGGCTCTTTTCCAAGCGGATATACCTTATCATGATATCTCATGCATGTCTTGCATGTCCGCTCATCCAATGCCGCCCATACCCTCACACTCTCTATGCCTCCATCCTTATATCCCATGAGTACCGCACTATTGAGGTAGTGCATCGTCTCTGTCCGTATAAGCCGATGGCAGCTATTAAAACTGTTGCCAGTATAGTTATGCAGGCTTATCGCGATTTCGGTCGCTGTCTTTCCTTGCTGTAATCCAGCAAGGAGGATGTCATTAAGGCCGAACGCAAGTTGCTTCTGATTTTTCCAAATCCTGCCAGAGAAACTGTCACCTCTCCAGGGTTCATTCATCAACTTATCCATAAGTTCTCTATTTGGGACTGATATCCCACGGACTTCTAGGAACTCTGTTGTTGCCACATACACATCCTTGAACCCATCCTGCATATTTTCAGTGGCCTCGTTCTGCACTTCCTCGCCCAGACACTTGATAATGCTCTCGTATCTCTTGCATAGTTTTTCAAGGCGGTCGCGCTTATACATATCCGATAGCGATAGCGTGCCGTTCCGGCTGTACTTCTCGGCAATATAATAGAGTTCCTCCCTGATCTGTCGGCTTGCGTCAAGGTAGAACTCCAATATTCTGCGGTTCTTTTCTTCTATCGTGTTGTACATCTCCCAGGTGGTATTAGCAATACGCTGCTCCCAATACTCTGCGCTATTCTTCTTCTCCATCCGCTAACCCTCCATCGGCTTTGGGAACATTGTCCCATTGCGGCTCCCTTTCCTTCCTCTGCTTTTCAAGCCTTTCAAACTCTTTTGTGGGGTCATCTACCCAAGGGTGCCTGCGTACGATTGTCTCATCTGATATGATTCCCTTGCTCTTCTGCGCTATGTCTGAGAGTTCCGCATCATTCGTGACGCTCGTCCTTGTCCACGTCTGCTCAATATTATCTGCTGACAGATTGTGGAATCTAAGGATGGCACGCACAAGCCTGTTAAATGATATTCTGAATTCCGTCTCCATGAATCCGGTCTTAAGTTCGAGAAGCGAGTACAGGTATCCCAATGCCACGCCTGAACTGTTACCAAAATTCTGTGGGTCTGGATCAATCGCCATCCCTTGTTCAAAGATAGATTTACGGGTCATTGTCAGCAGTTTCTCCCTGGCCTCTACAGGTATCTCTATTGCCAGTGTGGATATTCCTGATCTGTCGTTTGGCCCTTCGCTTTCCACCTGGATTATCTTGGTATTATTGATTTCCCGTAGTATTTCAGTCGGACTGTCAGCCTCTCCACCGTAATTTGTGAGGACGAATATGATCTCCTGAATATCTTCCAGATCGTTCACGAATCCTGAATATATCTTGTCATAGGAGTCTATCAGTTCCTTGATGTCGTTGAGATCATTCGTGCCCTCATCGTTGTTGTTGAAGAATATGAATGGCACTTCCCCAAGCCCATGCTGATAGACGCTCTCATAAGACTCAGAATTAGCGGATACGTCAATCGTAAGATACTGGCGGTAAGGTTCCAGCGCGTCATATCCATTGCTATCAATCCTGCGCCTGAATGATTCTGCCTCTTCATCCGTCCAGAATTCGTAAATGTAATACTCGTCTCCTGTAGCGTCATCAATATCACGGTATGTGCGGAGTACTGCCTTAAGTTCCTTCTCCAACTCCTTGTTCCATATTGGCACTACCTCTCTTGAGTCCAGTACCGAATACTTAAATTCTCCGTTCTCTCCTTTCCAGTAATGCAGCCAGCCTACGGATGTATTAGAGGCCTGCACGCATAATGCCTTGCACTTCTTCTGGAATGCATCACCCAAGGCTTTCTTAATGGTTTCATTTGCCTGGTCATTCCCCGCATCGAATAGCACGGGGTCCGTAAATGCGTATGCCGCTTTCTGGTTGACTTGCAGTTTATAGAAGTTGCTCGGTATTCTATTGTCCGCGTTTCTTAGCGGGTCATCCTCTATCTTATCCTCGCACTTGATCGTCATGATATCATTTTTCTTTCTGTAATACCTGTTAGCAGTATCCGCTTCAACCACGAACTTTTCATGTCCAGGCATATACGATCTTAGCATTTTCTTAGCAATTTCTAATTCCATAATTCCTCCATTATCCCATAGACACGCCGCCAGAGTGTACCGTGTTCTCCGCTACTCCCGTTGTCGCGTCTGGTGCATCATCATGTGCATTGTTCCCTTCCCGCTGATACTTGTACATTGCCTTGTAGTAGTCAGGCCATCTGTCTTTCCAGTTCTTCGGGTAATATATGTGATTCATAACCCAGGTGCTGTTGGACAGTATTCTTGCGGTCTTGTTTTCGGACTGATGGAACCACTTGACCTTGGTCTTGTTGCTCTTATACTCCTGCTTAAGTATGTTGATTACGGACCTTGCGAATCCGCGACCGCCGTTATTCGATTCAATCTTCGCCCTGTTCACGCCATATTCTAATAATGCCTTTGCTACCATCGGCTCCGTATCCTCCATTGGCTTCTGAGTATATATGACATCAAGCACATAGGCCTCCTTGTTATATACGCCATACGTAATACTGCACAGGTAATCGCTTCCCTCGTCTGCCGTATCCGTATAATTCCTGATGGAAGAAAATAGAGGCTTGCCTGTAGTATCCCGGGGAACGTCATCATAAGTCTTGAAGGACGTGTATAACTGACCCTTAAGATCAATAGGCTCCTGGTTATAGTTCGCGCTTGCTATGTCCTCTCCCATTGCGCTAATCTTGTCCATATAAGAAGCATAAGAAAGGATTTCGGGGCACAGCATCGTATGGCTCTCCTTGTCTATAAGCGCCTTCATGGCAATATGGCGATATCTCTTGCCTTTCTCCTTGCACCATTCAAGAACTCTTCCAGCCAAATCCTCGCTGTGCCAGCGCGTCATTATTATGATGATCTTCCCGCCCTCTTCAAGCCTTGATAGCATCGTATCGGTGAACCATGTCCAGTGTTCTTCCAGCACCCTGGCATTATAAGCCTCTTTTGCAGCCTTGATTAGATCGTCTATAATCATCAGATCACACCCGAATCCCGTAGCCGTTCCAGTGGGTGAAGTCGCAAGGTAATTGTTATATCCTCCATCAAGGCTCCACAGTTTCATTGCCGCATCACCATACTTAATGCGGACTCCTGGAAATACATCAGAGAACACTGGCTTATACATATCTGCTTTCACAGCCTGTATGCTGTTCCTTACATTTTTCGAGAACATGGTCGAGAGTGTTTCGTTATATGATCCGGTCATAATCTTTTTCGTGGGATCATTCCCAAGAACCCACTCTACAAGATTGCCAGCCGTACGGCTCTTTCCATGCCGCGGAGGCTCATTGACAATGCATACTTCCTCGTCAGACTCAACAAATTCCTGCAACGAGTTGCATAACTGTACCAGGTATTCCCTATCGTCCCTGTAGAAGTCAGGTGCTTTCAACTGACAATAAAAAAAGAACTCGCGTCTTGCAAGTTCTGTCCTGGCACCCAGCCTGATTAGTTCCTTATCCATCCTTAATCAACTTCTTAAGTTCTTCTGTCGTAAGCCCGTTGTATGGATTATTGACATTCATGGCTCCTTCCACGCTATAGTCTCTCTTGTCCCTCCAATCGCTAGGCTTTCGATTCTTAAGCCAGAATATTTGTGCTGTCGTGTCCGGGGCCATCTGCTTCTTTACAATCTTCGTAACCATCAACTCCGGCTTGCCAGTATCTTCATTGAACACTCTTTCTCTCGTAACCTCGTCATACTCGTATCCAAGAGCCTTTTTAAGCAGCGCATTCTCTACTTCCCGGTCTACTACTTCCTTGCCCTTTTTTAAGGCGTTAGAAAAGTCAGGGTACTGCTTCTTCCATGCGTATATGGTTTCTCGGCTTATGCCGATGTTTTTTGCTATCTGCTCATCCGTCAGTCCATCTCTGGCCCATCCTTCGATCTTAAGCAAGCCTTCCGGCTCTATCCATTCTTGATACTTAGCCAACCCTGGATCACCTCTCTTCCCTATGCCTTCTTCTTAGCCTCCATGTAATCGGCTAACTCTATCTCATACAGTTTTTCATCGTAGTATCTTCCATCTGTCAGCCTTGTACGGTTTTTATACGTCCCTACTATCCGGCCTCCATACTTCCTGCATATCCTGTCATATGATTCTTCTATAGGATTTCCGATAATGACAGACCATTCCAGGCGGCGTATAGCATACCTGGAAAATATCTTGTCTAATGCCTCTCCCAAATCATAGCCAAACTCAAATGACGGCTTATCCTCAAAATTGATTATCCCCAGAGCATATGCATACTCGCTTGATCTATCTATCCGGTATTCAATCGATCCTATGACTTCTCCGTTTCTAACTGAAACATACTGATGGCGGGTCCATGTATCATGATTGATATTAACATCCTCATAGAAGTTTCCAGCATGATACCACTTATATCTATCATCCATCCAGGTTTCTCTTAATTTTTTTATCAATTCTTCCTGATAATTCAGTGCCCAATCTAACATATTCTTTCTCCTTATTGTTTGCGGTTTTTTATTTATCTTATAAGGAGGTTTGTCGGATGGATTCACATGTTGTGAAGAAACCGCAAAAACTCCACAATCGGGATGCCTGGACTCGAACCAGGGGCTTGCTGCATATAAGGCAGTCGCTCTACCATCTGCGCTACATCCCGTTAACGGGCCTCTGTACCCGTTAGCAGTAATATTTCTCGTGCCTTGCACTGCACTATCTGATTTTAGGGTTCAGCACCGCCGCGCTACCGAACGAACCGGGTTACGTCCCTCTGCATGCAAAAAACCACCGGAAGGATGTTCCTACCGATGGCCCATTGCAAACTCAGGGGGAAGACATTGTGCACTGTCTAACGACCATACACTTTTGTCATTGTAATAATAACATAAGTAAAACGGTCGGAACGGTCAAACATTATTTTCTTATGCCAATTTCCCTTTCAAAAGCCTGCCTGCAACTTTCCGCCGTATGTGGGTGTCCCATTCTGCGTGCGATCTGTCCCCAACTCAGCGAATCATCCAGACACCTGTATCTGCATATCCTCCTTATGCGGCTGTCAGGAATGCTCTCTATGTACTGCTCTGCCTCCGTGATCTCCTTATCCAGCCTTGTGATTTGACGCTCAAGCATATTGCTGTATATGCGCTTGTACCTCAGCCGCTTTTCATACTCCGGCATCGGGAATCCGGTAATCCGCTTCGTGCCAAGCGGCTTCTTCCCTTTCTTTCCGCATGTCACGGAGTCTGACACGACCGTGCCCTTATCCTCAAGCCTCTCTATCTCCCTGTCATTGTCCTCTTTCCTGCGCCGCAAATCAGATAACTCCTTTTTGTGGCTGCATAACTGAGTCAGTATGCTCTTGTCTATCTCCATCCTTCTCCTTCCCTATGCTGCCGCCCTTCGTCTTACGTCACGCAATGTGTCCGGCGTGGACTCCGCATAATAGCGGCTCGTAACGTTCGGGTTGCTATGTCCAAGTATCTCCTGGATATCCCCAATGTCTACTCCCTGGTTCTTCAACTGCATTCCCAAGGTTTTTCGCATCTTGTGTGGATATACGCGGCACTTAAGCCCTGCGCGTCCGGCGATCGTCTTAAGAGATGCCCTGATTCCAGTCTTGTCAAGACGGTTATGCGGCGATCTCTCCCACACAAATAATGCCTCGTTCTCATCCTTCCTGCTCTCCAAATACTTGCGGAGATGATACCTTGCCACCTCGTCCAGATAGATCACTCGGTATCTTCCACCCTTCTCGCCAAGAATGGTCACATCTCCCGTATTCCAGTCGATGTCATCCCTATTGATCGGCACGATCTCGCCTACCCTGGCCCCGGTGCTTCTCAGGGCTTCTACCAATGCCCTGTCTCTCAGGGTAATGCATCCTTCCCTTAGTTCCTCCATCTGACCCGGCCTGAAATAGTCTATCGGCTTTCTGCGCTCCCTCTTCGGCTCCACGCATTCGACAGGATTGTATGTCACAAACTTCTCCTTGCGTAGCCATGTGAAGAATGCAGATAGATATCTGCGCTCGTTATTGCAAGTGCTGGCCTGGTTCTTGCCTCTGTTGTTCTTCACGTTTCGATTCTCGTAATACCGGAGATAGTAGTCTATGTCTATCTCGTCTATGTCGGTAAGAGGCTTGTCTACCTGGGTAATAAGACGCGTTATCGCTCCTATATACTGATCCATCGTCTCTTTTGCCAGCCTGCTCTTCTTAAGCCTGTACAAGTCGATAAGATAGTTATTCTTTTCCTCCGTGCTTGTATCCACTTTGGCCGGAAGGGTCGTGATCCGCTCCACATTCAGGAATACGAACTGTTCCTCTATTACTTTCTGTAGGATATCCAGTGTTACCGCGTCCAGATATACGGACATTTGCAGCATAATGTTGTTAATAATGTTGCTCTTAATATTTACATTCTCATTTGTATACATAATATTTCCTCCTTGGTATTGCCTAAGAAGAAGTCATATGATACAATCTTCTTAGGTGAATGAGCAGTGGAGATTATACTTTGGTCGGTATTCCACTGCTTGTTTTATTTTATTTTCAACGTACACTCACCCAATTTTTTTAAAATATACTCATCTACCGTATAGTGCGGCAGTCACTTTTCTTCTTCTGGTTTCTCGCACCTCTCAAATGCGATAACCCATACCCACGGATTCGCGTCCCAACCGTAACGATCAAGGTCTGCTTTCTTGATGGTGGAGTTCCATGTATACATAAATCCAACAAATGGCGGTTCAATCCAGCCACTGTTGTAGCAATCAGTACATGCGTATGCCGTTCCTCCACAGTGACAACGCTCTCCTTCAAAACCTTCCTTTATTGCCTGCTCGTCATCAATATCCTGCAATCGCTCCACCCGTACATCCGTAACCTTAAGCCAGATACGGGCGGCTTCCTTTGGCATATGGATTGATGGTTTCCAATTGCAAATCTGTCCGCACTCTCTATCAATGCATCCGTAAATTGGATTATCCACGCTTGCTTTGAAACAATACTTATTATGTACAATTTGGCTATGTATCGTATTCCTGCAACACTCTTGCCATGTTTCCCGGACATACAGAATATCTCCTGTCTGACAGGGCAGTTTAAGTTCTTTGTAAAAATCGAAGCACGCACCTTTTCCAACGGTTCCAAACAGCGCTTCCCATTCTTCACCATTAAACTTTACATCATATGTTCCATCCGGCAGGCCCTTAATCACCCGCCGCGTAACCGTCTTTCTCCCGTCCAGTATCGCCCGAACCATCTCGGTATTAAACAATATCGGCAATACACGCATGTTATCACTCCTTTCTAAGTCAGAACTCCCGGAAAGTCCGATATGCTCATCTGACTATTTTCAAACTTTAGCATCTCATTTTTTGCTCTTCTGTAAAACGTGCGGTCAATTTCAAATCCAAATGCATTTCTTCCAAGTTCATGAGCCGCTCTTAATGTTGCTCCGCTCCCGCAACACGGGTCTATTACCACATCACCGGGATCTGTGAATGTCTCTATTAACTTTTTAAGCACTTTCACGCTTTTCTGTGCTGGATGGATTTTCGGAACATCCTTCCCGTCACGCTCCCACATAAACCAGTTAAACACCATATGACCTGTTCCCGGTATCGTCTTGCCGTTTTCGTCTGACTTTACACCGTTTCGAAATTTTGGAAGCCTGTCACGATAAAGTAACAAGGCGTATTCTGTAGCACCTACAATCCTCATATTTGCTTTTAATACCTGTGGACTGTAGTTTTTGCAAAACACAAGCGGTATGTAATGCACGAACCCATGCTTTTCTGCCGCTTTTATTAGAGTCTGTATCTGTTCAAAACTGCAAAACACGATCATGCATGGAGAATCGCTGCTCCTTCCTCTTCGCACTGGCTTCTTATCATCTCTCTTTAACATCTTTGAACAAAAATGAAAATATTCGTAAAGATTGAAGTTAAAATCTGAATTAAACGCTGCCTTACCGGCGAGCCTACTCTCTCCATTCCTATTGTCACCTCCGTTATACCACATTGGATTGCTTCCGTAAAAATTGTTCCCCACATTATATGGCACATCTGCAATAACTAACTGTGCTCTTGGTATTGCATATCTTTTGTAATTCTGCATAGAATCACGATAAATCTCGCATTTTAATTTACTCATTCTTCTGAAAGGAACCGATGCATCTTCACTCTGGCCAGAGTTCCGACTCCTTTCTTTAAATTTTCATTGACTAAACCCTAATTATCCTCAGTTAATGCCTTACTCTTATGAATCATTAATTCCCGCACCACACACTGAAAATCAGCATACAAATCAGCCACCTGCTCAAAATCCAGACAGTCCGCGAATTGTTCTTCCATGAAGGCTCTGGTTTCGTCGTTCACACACCTTTTCATTTTTATTCTCCTCCAGAAAAATCCTAATTTGAAATTATTGGCAAAAATTGAAATGTCCATGCCTCATCCATAATTGATACGATATTTCCATCTTCATTGATTGCCAAAACCTCGATCCTATTGGGCTTGATCACCGTTTCCCTTGCTTCCCAGTTGATATCATCTGGCATCCTAACATTCATTAGTGCTACGGCATTCAGTATCTTGTCTCCGTGTACCACCTTAAACCTGCTTAAATCAATTATCATATTCGTTTCCTCCATCAAATGCTAATTTAGATAACCAACGATATCTGTGTGCTATCAAGGTTATAATTCATCCACAATGTTTCCGTCCTTTTCCGTCCACCTTCGGCTCTTGTATCCTTCTGTGTTTTATTCCACCCAGTAAGCATGCTGTTATATAGGTCGTTATCATATCCTGATATCAGCACCTTTCCTGGATGTCTGGTAAGCATCCCCAATAATTCTTTATGCTCTTCATCGGACATTTCACATTTATATAAATAATTCTTACGTGTCCCATGTAGATATGGAGGATCCGCATAAATAAATACATCCTCTGTGTCATATCTCCCAATCAGTTCTTCGGCCGGAAGTTTCTCAATCTGCACTTCTCTTAATCTCTCCGATGCCAATTCTATCGTATCAGGAAGTGCCGCCCATGCTCTGGCTGGATTTGGTGAATTCTTTTGCTGACCAGATTTAAAGCCGTTCCGGTACAAATTTCCACATCCAAAACCCATCCAGCACTTAATGGCAAACCTCCTCGCATTCTCCAGTTCATCCTCTGTCTGTTCATATGCAGCTTCATATTCACTTCTGGAGAATGGTGTCAACTCAATCGCTCTCCTCAACTCTGATTCTCTATCTCTCACAATTCGAAAGAAGTTTACAACCTCTCCATCTAAGTCATTAACTGTCTCGATATGACTTTTCGGCTTGTTAAAAAGTACAGCCAGGCTTCCGGCGAAAGGTTCTAAATACACATCATGCTTTGGTATATATTCACATATCCACGGTGCAAGACGATTCTTTGCTCCTGGATATCTCAGCACACTCTTCATAGATCCTCCTTCCTCCGCTAAATGCCAGCATACCATACTGCGGAATATTGTTTTCGCTATGCAGGACAGGTGTCATCATAATATCCCCAGTTCCAAATATTAACTTCGCCTTTCCATTTACCATTGTTTTTCTCCTTTAAATCCTAATATCCGTTTACCCAGTCTAAATATTCCAGTCCGAGCCAGTTCTTGAAGCACGCAAGATTTCTGCATTCTGAATAATCGTGGTTTTTTGTTCCGCAAAAAATATCACAATTTCTGCACATTTCATGCAATTCTTCGCAGCTATCTTTTTGATTCAAATACGGCTTTCTACTCTGATATACTTCTTCTAACTGCCTTTCT
Organism: [Clostridium] scindens ATCC 35704; assembly: GCF_004295125.1. Classification (NCBI taxonomy): domain Bacteria; kingdom Bacillati; phylum Bacillota; class Clostridia; order Lachnospirales; family Lachnospiraceae; genus Lachnoclostridium; species [Clostridium] scindens. The sequence goes on from NZ_CP036170.1 coordinate 323,570, forward strand.
GTTTTTTCTTTCAGCATATATACCTCCGCTAAACGCCCAATCTTCTCACTTAAATCCATCGGCTCATGGTTCTTCTTCGTCTATCCATACGTTACAACCGCATTTTTTATTTATGTACTCAATTACTTTCCTGTACCCTAATCCGCCTTCCTCTACTGGTTTTACTGCAAATTTATAGGTTTGTGGCTCTATCTGCTTTAATCTCTTTAATCTCTCTGTATCGAATTGAATACCAAAGAGACATAATTTGCACCCCGTTCTTTGTTCTCCTGTAAATCTTAGTTCCCCGTTTTCTTCTACTAATTTTCCATATACAAAAAACGTAGGTAAATCATATTTTTTTATATATTCCAGGACGTTCTTTTCTAACCAAAATCCCATAGGTTTTACCATTATCTTTTTTCCGCTTGTAACAAAACACCCTGTTTTTTTGTATTTACTCCTTCGGTTTTGGCTTTCTTCTGCCATTTCTCCAATTATCGCTATTGACCCTATATCATTTTGTATTCTTTTCTGTGGTATTTTCTTTAAGATCGTACAGCATTCTTCCGATACCTCAAAATCTGCAATTATTAACGGTCTCCACTTTTTTGGTAGCCTAGATTGTGTCGCCCCTTCTGTATTATCTTTTCTTATTCCTGTAAGGTATAGCACTACCGTATTGCTTGCCCCTAGTTTTCTTAATAAATTTGCGCTTTCTATTCCGTTATCTAATTTGTCGCTTATATCTTCCCATTTTATTTTTTCTTTCTTTATCCATTTTCTTATATCTCGAACTTTTCTACATGTTGTTTTACTTACTACCGGGTAGCCTATATCTTTTACTACCTCGTAATACGTCTTTTCCCCTCTTACGACATACAAACGTATCTTTATATCGTGTTTCCTTTCCATTAGATCACAATATTCTTTGACAAATAGTTCCATTTTCGCAAATTCATTTGACGTATTAGAAAATACCACATTTAATGGCTTTTTCCCGTGTTCTTCTTCGCTCTTTTTCCACATCCACGCTGTCATATCTAATAACACCTGGCTGTCTTTCCCTCCGCTAAAACTTACAGATATATTCCATTTGTGCATTATGCACGCCTTTAATATCGTTTGAATTGTATAATTTTCTTTTTGTATTGTCGTCCAACTCTCTCTTTCTCTTAATTCTTCTTCACTCATTGCCATTTCTTTTTACCTCTTTCGTCAATTCCATATATTCTAATGCCAGGTTTTTATAGTCCCGTGTCGCTGCGCTTCTCGGCGTTACTTCTACCAGGCTCTTTCCCTTCTCAAACGTCCAGGCGTTAACCTTCTTACTGTGTCTGATATGCGTATAGAACGTGCTGTAAGTGCTTTTCTGTAACGCTTCTTCGCCTTTGACTACCTCTATATCGTTCGTAAACATGGTAACAAGGCACTTTACCAGTGATAAGCCCAGGTTATACGGTCTTACTTCCTCTATTACCTCTGTCAGTTCTTCCATTCCGTCTAAGGCGTTCTTATCTGCCTTAATCGGTATAATTACGTCGTTTGCTGCTGCCAGGACGTTAAGTACATTGATTCCCACACCTGGCGGGCAATCAATAAAGCAATAGTCGTAACGGTCTTCTACTTGGTCTAATACTTCCTTAAGCCTTGTCATTTGATTAGCTTCCCGATCTAACATAAGGTCAACTGCTGCCGCGTCTAAATGCTAAGTTATTGATTATCCCGTACCAATTCTGTTTCCTCGTAATGTCCTTGTTGTCCGTTGCTATGCTCTACCCATACCGTTCCATCACCACAAACTTCCACAACAACACCAGTGATATACTCTGCTGGATTTAGAAACCACCTTACTTTATCTCCATCCTTGAATCCTTGTTTTTTCTTATGTTTCATAGCCATACTTACTTCTTACCTCCTTCTCCAGCATATACGAATATGCGTATCTCATTTCCGTCACTGCCGTCATTCTCAATCTCTATGCGCCCGTTGTATACGGATTCCCTGACTCCCTCCCCGTATACTATTACCGTGCCCGTAAGGCATGGCTCCGGCTCTGTTATCACAAGCGGCTGCGCCTCTGGCTCCGGCTGGTCAGGCTCCGCATTTAGATGCATCCTCACGGCTACCGCCGCCGCAAGCAGAATCAGGATGATTGCCGCTGCTATCAGTTTCTTCCTCATGGCTATTTTCCTCTCTTGATGATCTTCCTCTTCCGCTTGGTGCCTCCGTACCTGAATGCGTTCATGTTCCCAGGCTTGACATTAGGAACTACGATCTGCTGCTTGCCGGAAGAGTGCGTGTATCTGTTGTTTTCGAACATGTCATATCCTCCATACTGCTTTCTGGCTATGCCCGTATCCTGTCGTGGATACCCTTACATCGAGTTTCTTCTTGGCTCTCATGATCTCCTTCCTGGAGATGCACATTTCATCGGCCTTCGCAAAAATATCCTGTGCCAGTGCCTCGCCGGTCTCCATCATGTCCGTAAGAAGTTTCTCTGCCCGGTCGCTCTCCGTCTCAGAAGCGGATATGAGCATGTCCTTGACCTTCTCAATCTGGATGGTGTTTGCATTGGATTTCCCGAATATCTTCTCAAGCATCTCTGTCTGACCACTGACTGCTCCCTCTATCTCGCATAACTTCCGGTGTATGTTTTCCAGCACCTTTGCTTCTGCTCCCTTCTGTACAGGATTCTCCTTCTTTACAAGGCTGCCAGCATCAAGTCCCAGAAGCGTGCACATCAGGCTCTCCATATTCTCAGGCTGCTCCGGCCTGTGCTTGATGCTGACTATGTAGTCCTTCCCACGCCCGATTTCAATGGAGAACCCCTGCTTCGTCTTTCCCTGCCGATTAAGTTCTTCGCACAGTTTTTCGTAGTCTATTGTCACTTTTTTAATCAACGTTCCATATTCCCTCCTACTGTATTAGTTTTCTCTCCAAGTCCGACATATCCTTATAGTCGCGGCCTTGGAAGTTGTTGAAGCCATTATTTGCTCTTCTTGTCTGCTTTGCGGATGGGGCCTGTAAATAATTCTCAAATTTAGTCCCGAATAGCGTGGATGGCCTTATGTATGGCCTCATATCCTTTTCTCCGGGCTTCGGCTCTGCTCCCCATTCCTGTACTTTCTTGTCAATCACAGCCTTGAAATCCTCAATGGTATACCCATCATTCACGCGTGCCTGAATATGCTTGCGCGTGTCCTTGGATGTCGAACGATATGATGTCCCAGCCTTCTGGTTTAGATAATCAACAATCTCCTTGTACGGGTACTCGGGATTGCGCTCGGCACTTGTGCCAGAGGGCATATTATCTATACTATTCTTATCATTCTTATCATTCTTTCTTTCTTGGTTGTGTACCCTTCGTGGTCTCCTTTCGGTTCCTTCGTGGTCTCCTTTCGGTTCATTTTCAGTTCCCAAATCCTGATATTTTCCGTAGTTTACAACGTTTATGACGGTTCCTTGACGGTTACCAATTTTCTCTATCATGTTGACCGACACAAGAAGTTCGAGAAACCCTCTTACCTTCTTCTTGCTCCATCCCCAGCGGTCCATCAACTTGAGTTCGGATGTCAGGAAACTGCCTCGGCTTATATGCTGCATTCGGTTTCCAACCAGAACGTCCTTACCCTTGTGGTTCGCAAGCAGGATTATGTCTATCCAGGCTTGCCCCTTGCTGAATGGCCTTTCAATCCAGATGGGATTGTCAAGGATGCTCCTATGTACTTTTATCCACCCGTCCATACTCATCAAGCACCCTTTCGGATTCCGGCTCGCCTCGCTTTTTCCACAATCCCGTTTCTGCTGGCTCTCCAATCTATGCCGCAGTTCCGGCATGTCTGCCTTGCAGATGCAAGAGACCAGCCTATGCTTCTAAGCCTGTTTTCCTCCTGCCTTACATATGCGGCAAGCATGCCTCTCTCAACATCGTCATTCATATCCGGGATAAAATAGCCCCTCCCATCCTGCATGTTGAGTATCGGAATGTCTCTCCTGGCGTAGTGGATCAGGTCCCTAACCTGTCGGTCTGATATGCCTGTGCGGATGGCCAGCGCATGCCGTGTGATGGCATTCATGCGTCCTGTCGGAATGTAGTCTAATATGTTGAGGGATTCCCTGTTGATTGATTTCAGGTAATCCTCTAATTCGATCTGTCCTACCATGATCCTCCCTTCTCCCAGGCCCTTACGCCTGGGTGCTGGCGGTCAATAAGTTACTCGTGATACATTGTTTCTGTGTGCAACACGGCTAGTTGCATATATAGTCAAGCCTGTTGGCTAACTACTGTAGTAGAATTCCTGCCGGAACTGCTCCTCGCTTCCATAGTGTGCAATGTAATATTCCTTGCACCTCTGCCGCAATTCCTTGTCCACTTTCGCCGCTTCCTTTCCGGCATGCACGCCGTTCGGATGAAGCGCTGGGGTCAGCGGCGCTATGAAACCGTACTTCTCGCACAACTTGCGCTCCTGGGAAGTATGGCTGAATACGTGGTGACGCTCCACGCCGTATATCCCGGTATACATGCAGCAGTCCATGTCATCCGTGAATATGCTCCATAGCCTCTTCATGCCTCAACCCTCCATTGCTGCTTCATGCGCTCCAACTCGTCCGGGGTGGCGGTCTCTATGCCCTGCTCCTTCGCATCCTGCACAGTCCCGTCAATCAGGGACGACATCTCCGCGGTATTGTAGGTATGGGAGCCGCGCAGCAGGAGGTACACCCGGTACGCCTTGCCGTCATCCATGATCCTCGTCTTGTCCGTTGGCCTGACGTGTATCTCTTCGCGCTCCATCATGTCGATGTCGTCCCGGATGATTAGCGGCACGATGCTGTCATTCTCGATCGCCAGTTGCCCGTACTTCTGCAAGAGCGTGTTCTTCATGTACGCCTTGCTGGTCCCTAGCGTATCAGCCAGTTTCCCGACCAGGACGTGGAAGTATGCGTTCGCGTTCAGTGACCGCTTCTTCCGGTACTTCTTGATGGTGATGGATAGCGGGAAGTCCTTGAGGCTGTCGAATGCCCCTCTGGCATCCTCATTCAGCGTCAGGACGGCTTTCTGCTTTCCGGCCAATAAATCCACCATCAGGCTGTCAAAATGTCCCGAAAAGTCCATTAATTATCACCATACTTTTTTTTAAACCCTTGCATAATCTCCGCTGCCTGATTGTCCGTCACCGTTTCCTCCGTGATACCGTTTGACGCATATAGCATTTCAACTTCGATCTTATGCTTTTCGCAAAGTGCGCGAATAGTCTTTTTCTGCGCAACAGTAGCAGGATTTTCTGAAATACCCGCATCATCTTGACTCTCAAACTTTCCTAATTCATATACTACCTTGTGCGTCTTTGAATTCTTAATTTGAAGCATATTAATAGCATTCTTGTCATCATATCCGATTTTGCTAACATAGAATCTGTCATAGCATGCATGTGCTTGTTTTCCGTTCTTGGTGATTTCTTTGATATCACAGTATTTAGAATCAATCCATATAAACGGGGCCGTGTATAGTTCTCTTCCAATCCCCCAATTAAAGCAGGCACGCTTGAAACTATCTGATGCAAGCCCTTTCTCCTTCTCTGAATTGCTTTCTGTTCCAGTGTCCTCTTTGGATATCCACATGTTTTTATTGTCATCCCAGATACTTACAGTGCAGTTTGCGTTGTCTCTGCTGTGTGATCTCTGCCAGTTCTCAGGGCCAATTATTTCATCAAGAATATTCATATCGCATCTGGCATCTTTGTAAAGCAGAAGTGATAGTCCATTGCCTTTCACGGTGGCAACGCGACATTCAATTTCGTTCTCTCGAAGCAGCCTAAACTTCTCCATCTTCTATATCCTCCTTCTCAACTACCCTGCTAGCCAACATATCGGCAAAATGAAGAATCATATATAGCAGGGTCTCTTTTCCCTGTATCTCATACTTGAATGGCCCATATAGTCCGTTATGCCAAAGAATTGCCTGTTGTTCCTCTTCCGTCAAGTCAATGTACTTTGATATGATAGCCAATGATCTTACTTCATGATCTACAGATAGTAGTTCTGGGTTTACTTTATAAGGTTTGCTATCGCTTTGCTTAGGCTCTGGGTTTGGGTTAGCCTTTGTTGCTCTCCCCTTAATCATGTTAGGGATATATCCGGGCTTATTGAACTGTCCCATTTTCCCTATATCATGAAGCAGAGAACAAATGATTAATGAATCAGTTGTTTTCTTGTCTATCTCTTCTTTTCCAGTAATTAATTTTGCAAGTCCAAACGCCATGTAATATACATTAAGGCTATGTTCCGCAAGCCCTCCCTCTTTTGATAAGTGGTGGCTTGTACTGCAAGGGGATGAAAAAAATCCGGCATCCTCCATATATCCGATAAGTCCAATCATTCCAGTTCTTTCAGTACTTAATAGCAAATCTCTAATTTTTCCTGATAACATTCTTCTACCTCCAATAGTTCTTCTAATGTTAAGTTTGTTGCCTTTCGTTTATGTAACTTTTCCAAATGTTTGTCACGACAATCGCAATGCTCTCCCGGGTCTAGGTGCGCTCCGCAGTGTTCACAGATGTATCCGTACATTCCTGCACCTTCTTTCTTAGATCATCCAGGTATTTCTTGCAGTTGCTGTATGTGCGTTCGCTTATGCGGTCAAACGCAAATGAATAGATTGCGTCATATCCGTGGCCTGATCTGAAACCATCGTCCATTATTCTCACTTCTATGCTCGTGCCATAATTTGACGTTTCAAAACCAATATATGGATATCCGTTTTCTCCATGCCCATGCTCCTGTATTTCCATGCACAGGCTCAGGAGTTCATGAATCTTCATCTTCTCTCTGTTCGTCATTGATTTTTCAAATTTCTTCATTTGACGTTTCCTCCAATTTCTATTATAATTATGTTGATCGATTATTAGAGTGCCCGAGGCTTTCCAGCCTATGAGGGCGCTCTTTTCTTTTCCATCCGTCTCCGATGCTCCCAGAAGAGAGCATCATCAAGCACCCTGTATACCGCTACCGAGAATGCTAGCGCCCCTCCGCTGGCTGCCAGGATTGCTATGCCCTTGAGCATGTCCATCCCGTTTTCAATGCCTCCTAATGTCCCCAATATCAGGACCGTGGCGGCCACTCCTGTCGCCTGGGCTATCTTCTGCCCTGCCAGGATTGCAAGACGTGTCTTGCTCTTGATTTTCCTCATTTTCCTACATCACTTCCCTTCCTAACTTCTCCTTCTCGTCATCCGGCATTTTTAGAGCCGAGAATAACGCCTGTAATTCATCTATGTTGAACTTACCAGGATTACGTAAGCGAAGACAAAACGTGCTGTATGGCATCCCTATACGCTGTGCCATCCCCTTCTTATCAAACCCCATGATCTTCATGCGGTTTTCGAGGCTCCCTAGCAGTATGCGGTTTTTCATCTCCTTGTCGCTTACCTTTAATGCTGGCATTTACCCACCTCCTTGTTGTTATCTCATGGTATTTCTCCTATAATTTGATTAGAATGGCCTTCACGCCAAATAAATAATAAGGAGACAATACGATGTGTACCATAATACTTACAATCGCAAACCTAATTCTTACTGTTATCACTGTCACATGCACCATTATCTCTATCCGCTACACCAAGAAGCAGACCGATATAATGCAACAGCAACTTGAAGCCACTTTGAAGCCAGACTTTCCAACTACATCACGCCTGGAATCAATAGCGAATGCTATACGACAACTCAAAAATTAATTTGAGATACAAGGTTTGCTATCAGGCCTATGAGGCACAAGGATTGTACAATCAAAACTGCTATCTGTGTCTTGTGGGCCTTATTCATCTTGCGAATACTGCCTTCAAGGTTCTTACTGTAATCATCACGCTCGATTACCTCTTGAATGCTAAAAGAGTCTCCCTCTAATGCCACATCCATACATATATTCAGTTCTGCTACATCGTTTTTAGAATTACCATATATGCTGTAATGCTTCATATTAGTGATCTCTTCGCCACCAATGTATAACTTACCGCCTTTTAATTCTAAGGTTTTCAATCTCCACCCTCCTTCCCGTCTGGATTATCTTTCTTTTTGAGTTCCTGAGCCTTAAAAGCCATCCCTTCACCAAAGGAAAGCAATTTTTCCCTTTCTAACTCTGTGAGTTCTGGTATCACGCTTTTAAACGTTTCAAGGATTTTCTTTTCGCGTTCTGACATTTTATCACCTCGCCTTATTGCTTGTTAAGGACATTATATTTCATTTTAAAGTCCTTGTCAAGCATTTATTTTTATTTTTGTCCTTTACAAGCATTTTCACATATGTTATAATGCTTCTATAGAGAAAGAGAGGTGATTTTAATGGAAGTCTTTGAACGAGTAAGAGACTTAAGAAAGAATATCTTACATATGACACAAGAAGAGTTTGCAGAATCAATAAAAATTTCCCGTTCTAATTTGGGTAATATTGAAACAAAAAAAGTTGCTGTGACTGAAAGAGTTATTTCCGATATATGCGAAAAACACAATATTAATAAACAATGGCTAATTCATGGAACAGGCGACGTGTTTATTGAAATAGACAAAGAAAACCTATTAATGGCATGGGCCGGATCAGTTCTCGGTGAAACTGATGATTCATTCAAGAAACGATTTGTGAAGATGCTCTCAGAACTAGATGAATCTGACTGGGAGACGTTGGAGAAGATAGCAACAAAATTACATAAAAATGGCTAGGCAAATGCCTAGCCAAGAAATGCTTTGACAAAATACAGTATCCGCTCGACTTGTTTTTCTTCTGCTTCAATAAGCATTTCCATGATGATTTCAATTGCTTCTTCCTTGTTCATATGTACGACCTCCCGAGATAGCAAACACACGTTCGAAATTCCTTAATTAAATAATACCCCCAACTGTATTATTTTTCAACATTAATATTTCGAACAAGCGTTCTTTTTTGTTGATAACTCTGTGGATAGATTGTGGATAAGAAACTTTTTGGCTAGCAGACCATCCGCGCTTATCTCCTTTCTGGCATCTTCTTATAATTATATTTTATAACAATTTTAATGTATTGTCGCTGGAAAGGATTTACATAAATTCCATAAAATGGTAACACAATTATATTTTTCAATGTAAGGGAAAGAGAGGGACAATATGAGAAAGAAATTTCTAATCGCCGCTTTACCGGCAATGATCTCACTATTAGTAGTATCTTGTGGAAAGTATCAAAAAGATGTATGGGCGTTTCTCGATGTCAAAATTGGTGATTCAAAGGAAGATGTTAAAGAGAACTACGGAGATGATTGGGAATTAAACCAGGGTGACGTATATGCATATACAAACATTAAAAGCCCATATGACTGCGAAGAACAATATGTTAGTTTTTTATTTGATAGTGATGAAATCATATATTCAATTAATGCAACGTGGACACTGGAGACTGCTGATGAAGCAAAAAAACTTTTCGATTCATTAAAGAAAAAATCTACAAAACAGTATGGTGATGAATATGAATCTGGAAAAAGCGATAATCCTGCTGAATATGCAAGGTGGTCATCTGATTCATCAATAATAAATATTTCGTTGACAGATGATGATTTAAACGGTAACAAAGTATCAATCAATATTAGAAAAGAATAAAATAAAACCGCCCAGTGCTACCAACACCGAGCGGAAATGATACATCCTAGAAGATGCACCAAATTGTTAACACGTATATTGTAGCATCTTCCAGGGCACTCGGTCAATCAGAACGAAAGTTCGTGATTGAGTGTTATTTTTATACGCATTTTTAAGGAGGATGAAACATGGCAAAGAAAAAAACGCCCGTACTACCATCTGGCAACTACAACAAGAAAGTATATGATTACACTGACAGTTCCGGTAAAAGAATATATCGATCATTCACGTCCGATGATGAAGATGAACTTAACTTCATGGTCGCAGAATTCAAACTGCGGAAGAAAAAGACCAAGGGACATCCAGAGCGTATGACTCTAAATGAAGCAATCACAAAGTACATTTCCACATCTGATGCAGTCCTTGGAGCCAAGACGATAGAGGAATATGAAAAGATACAGAAAAACGGATTCCAAATGCTTATGGATGTGGAATTGGAGAAAATCACTAAGGAATTACTTATAGAGGCTGTTAACACCGAAGCCAAGCGGCCTTGCAAGCGGCACACGAAGAACCCCAAGCCCATATCTCCAAAAACGCTTAAAAACGAATATGGCTTGATATCCTCTGTTATCAAGCGTTATTGCCCTGGCGTTGACACCAACGTAACCTTGCCAGCGGTACAGCCGCCTATAAAGAGCCTGCTGCCGCCTGAGGTTATTTTTGAGATCGTAAAGGGGGAAGAAATCGAACTTGCCGTATTGATCGCAATGTGGCTGAGTTTCTCGGCATCTGAATTGAGGGGGCTGAAACGTTCTTCCATCCACGGAAACTATATACAGATAGATCAGGTTATCGTAGATGTCAGGAATACACCAGTGGAAAAAGATGTAGCGAAGGTTGACACGCGAAAGCGCAAGCATAGAATTCCGCCATATATCAAGGAATTAATTGATATGCTGCCAGAGGACCAGGAATATCTTATACCGTTCTCAGCATCCGTACTGTCTAAACGATGGACAAGGCTTCTTAAAAGGAATGGATTGCCACACATGACATTCCACGAACTACGCCATGTAAATGCATCTGTAATGGCAACTCTACACATACCAGACAAGTACGCTATGGAACGTGGCGGGTGGAAGTCGGACAAGGTTATGAAGCAGACATACACCCATACTTTCGATGAGGTAAGAGAAAAGTCAGATGAGATCATAGATGACTTTTTTGAGAGAAGAAGAAAAATGGGAGAAAAGATTATACCTATGAGGGGTATAAGGCAATAAAATTGAGCGATTTTAATATGCGATTTCGTGTTGCATTTCGTGTTGCATTTTATTATATTTTGATGTTATTTTTGCAACATGATGGATTAATTCTAAAATATCAAAATGCGCTATCCCTATATTTACAAAGGATAGCGCATTTTCAATGATTAATAAATAGTCGGGGTAACAGGATTCGAACCTGCGGCCTCACGGCCCCCAGCCGTGCGCTCTGACCAAACTGAGCCATACCCCGCTAGAGATATTCTATCGAATCGCGTCGAATATTGCAAGTACTATTTTCTTTTTTTATGAATCCTTTTTATAATTCCCATTTCTATGGTACAATAATCATAGTTTATATCAGGTATTTCATTGTATGTGAAAGGAGTATATATTATGAAAGTAATAGTTGTAGGACCACGAGGAAAAATGGGAAAACTAATCACGCAGGCGGCGGCTGCCAGGGATGACATGGAACTGATGGCTGGCGTGGGACCAAAGGGCCGCGATTACATAGGAAAGGATCTGGGAACGGTTGCCATGATTGGCCGCGAGCTGGGCGTTCCTGTTACCGATGACTTGGAAAGCGTTATTGACGGCTGTGACGTCATTATAGATTTTTCCACAAAGGAGACTGCTATGGACGTGCTGTCTCTTGCTATCTCTCACAAGAAGGCACTTGTATGCGGCACCACCGGATTTGCCGAAGAAGAGATGCAGCGCTTTGCGGATGCCGCCAAAGATATTCCTATGCTGTACGCCGCCAACACTTCCAAATTAGTCAACATTATGAATAAATTGCTGGAACTGGTAGCCACGACTCTAAAAGATGAGATTGATATCGAGATCCTGGAAATGCATGACCAGTGGAAAAAGGATGCTCCCAGCGGCACTTCCAGGGAAATGGGCGAAATCATGGCCCACGCTTTTGGCAAGGAATTAAAAGATGTCGCCGTATACGGGCGGGAGGGTGTATCGCCCAGAGAGCCTGGCACGATTGGCTACCACTCCCTGCGGGCAGGGAATATCCCAAGCAGCCACACCGTATTCTTTGGCGGCATGGGCGAGCGCCTTGAAATTACCCACCACTCTTACAACTGGGAATGCTTTGCAAGAGGCGCTTGCGACTGCGCCGCATTCCTGGCAGATAAGGCGCCGGGCTTCTACACCATTAAGGATGTATTAAACTTATAATAAATCGTAAATTCTTCTTGCCATCTGACAAGCAAGGAAGTATAATTGTATTAATCAAATAATACAATTATACATTATCTAAAGGAGGACTATGCAATGATCTTAGTAAATACAGATTATATCTCAGGTAAAAATTTTGAAATGATCGGCCTTGTAAGAGGAACCATGATCCAATCCGTTCATTTTGGAAAAGATATTATGAACAGTTTCAAGACTCTGGTAGGCGGCGAACTTACATCCTATACAGAGATGATGAACGAGGCAAGGGCTATTGCTACCAAGCGCATGTGTGACGATGCACAGGCCATGGGTGCGGACGCGGTGGTCAACATCCGCTATGCTTCCAGCGCTGTCATGCAGGGCGCGGCAGAGGTTATGGCATACGGCACGGCAGTTAAGTTTGTGGAATAGGCATACAGCCAGGGATAAAATATAAAGGACGCATAACACTTTGATTTCATGTTATGCGTCCTTATTTATTCACATCAGGTTAATATCCTTTTCGTCCATCCGCATTTTTTCCAATCGCTTGATTCGTTCATCCAGATGGTTCTCCGTCAGATAACGATATACGCTTTTGGGTACCAGATGGGCCCATTCCTGGTCGGTGGCGATGCAGCTTCTGATCCAGGAGGCGGTCACGCCTTTTTCTTCCGGCGCCTTTCTCCACAAAACCTCTACGTCCAGCCCAAGGCTTCTTAATATCTTGTATTTCTCCTCGTCCCATTCATCGCACAGTCCCATATAGTATACGGCCTCTTTGGGTGCATACTGGAGAATATACTCGGGGCAGCTGATTGGGAACGGAATCACGTCGTACTCGGATTCCGGGACCCGAAACTCCTGCATAGCTCCCCGTATCATCTCATAGCGTTCAAAATAGGTAAGCGGGTTGGCCGATTTGGCCGAACGGTTGATATCATTGACCGAATCCCTGGTATGCATGCTGTCTGGGTTCGTAATGCCAATGTATAATTTCCTGCAGCGCATCTTGGCAGCCAGGATATACTCCATATGCTTCAAGTGGAGTACCTGGAATCTTCCATGTATTACTCCGGTTTCAATCATACGTATTCTCCCTTTTTCGGGTAAAAGCCCCTCTTAGATTCATCCTTATTATTGCACTTTTAGTATACTCTGATACATCTTTTGATTGCAAGCACTATTTCTGGTTGGCAGGCTCCACTGCTACGGACTTTCCTTTGATCTTGGCATGATCCATCGCATTCAGGATATCCCTGGCGTATTCTCTTGGCACCTCTACGAAGGTATACTTATCATACATATCGATGGTTCCCACTACCTTGCCCGGCAATCCGCTCTCTCCTGCCAGCGCGCCCAGAATATCGCCCGGCTTTGCTTTATGCTTTTTTCCAATATTGATGAACAATCGTACCATTCCTGGCTCCTCTGCTCCTGTATCCTCGAACATATCTTCACCGTCTTCTTCTTTGGTTCCTGAACACAGTTTCAAAAGCGCGGCGGCAATATCCATGCTGGTATAGTCTGAATCGTTTACTTCCGCCTGAATCATCTGGAAATACGTGGTAAGATCCTCTTCCTCGATAATCCGGTTGATGGTTTCCATCAGCTTATCCATCTTAGTATTGGCAACATCGTCAAGAGACGGCACTTTCTGTGCATATATCTTAGTCTTGCAGTATCTCTGGATTTCCTTCAGCTTGTATACTTCCTTGCCGGTAACGAATGAGAAGGAACGGCCGACACGTCCTGCACGCCCTGTCCTTCCGATTCTATGAACGTAATACTCATCATCCTGCGGAAGATCATAATTGAATACTGCCTCTACTTCTTCAACGTCAATGCCCCTGGCCGCCACATCTGTAGCTACCAGAATCTCTGTCTTCCCTTTTCGGAACCCATCCATGACGCGGTCTCTCTGGGCCTGCTTCATATCTCCGTGAAGTCCGGCCGCAAAATAGCCTCTTCCCAGAAGCCCATTTACCAGCAGGTCAACCTGTTTCTTCGTATTACAAAAGATAACGGAAAGTTTCGGATTGTAAATGTCGAGAAGCCTGGAGAGCACTTCCTCTTTATTCTTCGGCTTTACTTCGTAATAGAACTGTTCAATATTTGGAACCGTCAGTTCTTTTTTGGTAACCTTGATCAATTCAGCGTTCTTCTGGAATCTCTTAGTGATATCCAGAATCGGCTTTGGCATGGTCGCAGAGAAAAGAACGGTCTGACGCTCTTCGGGCACGCCTTCCAGAATCGTCTCAATATCTTCCCTAAATCCCATGTTCAGCATCTCATCTGCCTCGTCCAGGACTACGGTATGGACATTCTCCATCTTTACCGTCTTTCTTCTCATATGGTCCATCACACGTCCGGGTGTTCCGATAATCAGCTGCGTACCGCTTTTTAATGAACGGATCTGCTTAACGATCTCCTGTCCTCCATAGATCGGAAGCACCTTGATCGCATGCATATATTTGGCCAGATTCCGGATTTCTTCCGCCACCTGGATAGCCAGTTCTCTGGTAGGGCACAGGACGATGGCCTGTAACTTCTTATTCTTGGGATCTATCTTTTCCAGCAGGGGAATTCCAAATGCCGCCGTCTTTCCTGTTCCGGTCTGAGCCTGGCCGATGATGTCTTTTCCCTCCAGCATAGCCGGAATCGCCTTCGCCTGAATCGGTGACGCCTCTTCAAATCCCATGTTCTTTACTGCTTTCATAATCTCCGGGCATAATCCCAGATCTTCAAATCTTGCTTCTTCCATTAATTACATATTCCTTTCAAGTCTCAAAAAAAATACTCTTTACCTGAACCCAAGTAAAGAGTACTCACACAGTTTCCTTTGCTATGATACCATATTTGACTTGATTATGTCTACTTCTTTTTTCGGAAAATATGGAATTCCCTGCACCCGGCTGTCTGCGCTGGCCAGAAGATACAGGCTGCCTTTCTGGATTCCCATACGTTTCGCGATAAAATTCTGCTCCAGCTGGACATGCTGGATCTTCTCATAAGACACATAGGATAGGCAGCGGCGGAAATAGCCGTTCGCCAGGACTACGCATTTCTTGCCCACGGCAAAGCCTGCGGTGGCATACCGAAGCGCCATCAAGAAGATCGTTAAGGCGATGAGCCCTGCCATTCCTGCCCCTATCCATCCTCTGTAGCGGGGCAGCAACTCTGCTAAGGTCCCCGCTACGCCTGCCACGACCGCGCAGTAAGCCAGCAGAGGCATCATCCAGGCTGCCAGGGTCCCCTTTGGCTGTCTGGATACCGGCATTCTGACCGCATCTTCAAATTCCGGCAGAAGACTATGCAGCTTAGCATCCAGCGCTTCTTTCTTACTGTAGAGCAGCAGGAAGGACTGCTTCTCCGCTTCGTCATCTCCCATCCCGACGTTCACGATCTCCGCCATATATCTGTGTGACATCCGTCCAAGAAGCGACTGGGTCAGCTTCAATGCATTGATCTTGTCCACCGGTATGGTATAACTTACCTTTTTCAAGAATCCGTAACGTATATACAGCCGGTCTTCTATTCTCTTTACTTTGAAATCATAGTATTTGACAAATCCTTTGATAATATCCCACAATGCTGACATAAATACGGTGGCCATCACCAGAATGCTCGCCAGGATTCCCATAATGCTTTTTCCGGCGAATCCCTGGCCCAGCGTATCCGATACTACTTCCGCCATGCCGACGGCACATCCCAGAAGAATCAGCAGAGAGAACAGGTTGATGGAAAATAGTCCATGGACGACCATATCTCCAAGTGACGCCTCCACATCATACTGCGGCTGCCCTGCATCCGCCTTCTTTTCCTTTATGCTTTCCTCCCCGGATGCTTCCATCAGATCCATAAGATATTGACGAAGCGACTGTGCATCCTCTTTCTTAAGGACAATCGTAACATCCGTCTTGTTGGCCGTTGTCATGCTGTTTGTATCCAGTTTTATCTTGCTGGTCCCCGCCAGCATCTCGAATAGGTTCCGTTCCATATTCACATTGGATATATTCTTGATCCCTATGGTATCTTTCTTCCGGTTAAGCGTATTTCTCTCAATCACGATGGTATTGTCATAGATGGAAATATAAGTCTTCGACCAGACGATGAACTGCCAGGCCGCCCCAATTGCCAGCAGCAGGAGGATCGCGCCGCAAGCAAGCAAGATAACTTTCGCGTCTTTTGCATCCATTCCCGAACTATTGGCCAGAGCCTTTACATTCTGCGCCAGGCCGCTGATCGCGGCAACAATGACTAATAGCAGCACCCGTCCCAGGCGTTCTGCCACAATAGAAATATGATTTCGGAATCTTATGTTATTCTCCATCTTCTTCTCCATCTTCTTCCCCATCCTCTTCCCTCTGGCTGACAACGATCTCGTTGATTCTGCCTCTTAAGTTCTCTGCTATCTGTTCTGCCTTCTCTTCCTCCAGAAACCGGATCGTGACATCGCCGCCTGCGGTGGTCACCACCACCTTTGCCACTTTGAACATCTGGTCTATCGGCCCTTTCCAAGTCTGCAGCTTGTGGAGCCTTTCTATAGGAACTATATTACGCTTTACAAACAAGTATCCTTCCTTGATATCAATGCACTCTTCATTAATACTGTACCGGTATCTGTGATACCGGAAATAGGGGCTCGCCAGCGCGTCGAATAAGATCAGGATCATAAGCGCCAGGGACACTGCCTTCAGCATATCCATATCCTTTGGAAATATCCACAGCCAATTGACCGCCCCGATCACCGCAAGCGCGATCACGCTCGCAAGCGCTGTTGCCACGTACATGCATCCCAGTGCCCGTTTTGATAACTTTTCATACTTCATACGAATACTCCTTCTGTCTGGTATATTGTGGATGGTAATATTGTAATGTATCTGTCCGTATTAATCCAGAAAAATTTTTGTTATAATGTTCTTATTACAAGTTCAAAGGCAACTGCTCGATCAAGACCTGGCTGTGCCAGATCGGCAAGAATACCTACCTGTCACATCTGTGAGCGGGCTGTGCGTTCCATCAAGACCCTGAAACGCAAACTTACCTCCAGGCATCTCATTATCCTTAGCCTGGTCCTGCTGCTGTTTGCAGCGGACTATGTATGGTCCCAATGCCTGGCTCCCTGGATCTATTCCATTCCTGCCGATGATGTCCAGGTTACAGAACTTTATGAACTTAAGAATGGGGATCAGGATGAAATCAGTTTTATCTTTCCGAAGGAAGAGAAAAGTCCTTCTTATGCCGCCCAGTATACCCACTCCTGCGCCTCCATCTATTATAGAGGCAAATCTGACGATGACCAGCTTATGATCTGGGAAGAAGGACAGAAGGTCGGACCTGCTCCCAGAGAGATTGAACAGAAAGTCAAAGAAGAGTACAAGAATTCACAGGAACTCGATTGGGGAACATTCACTTACCCTATGACACTAGAGCCATAAAATAGCAAGATATCATTTTATTCTTGCAGCGCTTCCTTCTTATGCTATACTTAGGATAAAATCAATCATACGTAGAAAGAAGGATGTTCCATGCTCACAGAGACAGATACCACTATATTGCAAGAATCCCTCCCTTTCTGGGATCAACTTAACGGCAACCAGAAGGAACTGCTTAAGTCCGGCTCTTCCCTCATGAAATACGCTAAAAACAGCAACGTGCACAGTGACAATTCGCAGTGTGTGGGCATGCTGCTGGTCAAATCCGGTTCTCTTCGGGTATATATGCTTTCAGAGGAAGGGCGGGAGATTACCCTGTATCGTATCTACAGCGGTGAAGTATGCGTCCTATCCGCTTCCTGCGTCTTAAAGTCCATCACGTTTGATGTATACATCGATGCCGTGGAGGCAAGCGAAGTCATACAGGTTAGTTCCGCCTCCATCTCATCCGTCATGAATCAGAATATTTATGCCGAATGCTTTGCATATAAGATGGCAACCGAGCGGTTCTCCAATGTAATGTGGGCCATGCAGCAGATTCTCTTTATGAGTTTTGACAGGCGCCTGGCCATCTTCCTGCTGGATGAGGCCGCGGCTTTACATTCCCAGGAGATCAAGATGACTCATGAGCAGATAGCCCGGCTGATGGGAAGCGCCCGGGAGGTTGTCACCAGAATGCTCAAATACTTCTCAAGCGAAGGTTATGTAGAACTTTCCAGAGGAACCGTAAAAATCCTTGATAAAAATAAATTAAAAAATCTGGCCTAAACCCTTGACCTTAACGCCGCGTAAACAGTTACACTGGTTTTGTCAGGAACTGACCAAAGGAGGAAGTCTTATGGAACATGGCTATACGGTTACCCAGCTAGCTGACATTGCCGGCATCAGCCCCCGCACCCTGCGCTACTATGACCAGATCGGGCTCCTTGTACCCAGACGCGCCCCGGACTCGGGCTACCGCATATATGGCAAGGAAGAGGTTGACGTACTTTGGCAGATACTGTTCTTCAGGCGTATGGGACTGGAACTTTCCACGATTGAAGGATTTATCAAGGATCCTGCCTTCAACCAGCTGGAAGCGCTACGGGCGCATCTTGACCATTTATACAAGGAGGAGCAGAATCTAAGGCTTCTGATTGAAACTGTGAAAAAGACGATTCAAATGGAAGAAGGGAAGATACGCATGACAGACCAGGAAAAATTTGCTGCGCTGAAAAAGGAATTAATCGAAGAAAACGAAGAGAAATATGGAAAGGAAATCCGCGAAAAATACGGTGACAGCACGATTGAGAACAGCAATCAAAACATGCTAAATCTAACATCAAAGGAGTATTATGCCATGAAAGAATTAGAAGGAAAGATCCTCGCGGCGCTGAAAGACGCCGTAACTTCCGGCGCGTCTGCGTCAGATGCCGTCGGCAGGGATATTGCCATGATGCACAAAGAGTGGCTGTCTTACACATGGCCATCCTATGACCCCAAGGCTCATCTGGGGCTGGCGGAAATGTACGTGGCAGATGAGCGGTTTCAATCCTATTATGACAAAGAACTCTCGGGATGCGCCAAGTTTCTTCGGGACGCCATCTGCGCCCACATAGCATGATGGTATAGACTCCAGGCGTAATACAACGACAGACAGGCAGCGGTATAGGTTCCCATAGAAGAACTTCCTGCCGCTGCCTGTATTATGTCCATTTTAAACAATCTGCCAATCTTATATCCGAATTCTTTATTTTAACATCTCTAATATCTCTGCTTTGGACTTTGCCCCAACTTCTCTTTTCACCGGCTTGCCGTCTCTGAATACCATAAGAGTCGGTATCGACATTACCCTGTACTCTTTGGCCAGTTCCGGCTGCTCGTCCACATTCACCTTGCAGATCTTCGCGTCTTTGACCTCTCCTGCCAATTCTTCTATGATTGGTAGTACCATCTGGCATGGTCCGCACCAGGTAGCCCAGAAATCAACCAGCACCGGCTCCTTCGCCTGTAATACTTCCTCGTTAAATGTTTCCTTTGTCAAATGAGTTGCTGCCATATCTATCATCCTTTCTTTCATTGTACTCTGTCGAGTATTTGTTTGCTTTGATGATTCTATTATACCCTATTTAAAAAGAAAATCTGTGATTCAGTCACATTTTGTCAATTTTATTTACAATCCACTAATACAGAAAAAAATGTTATATTAGTTGTAACGAATCAAGCAGTCATGCGTCTAATGGACAAGCGAGGGGAGGTGACGGAATGAAACTGGAATTTGATGAAATATATAAGCGCTTTTTCAAGGATGTGTATCTGTTCGTGCTTTCTATGAGCAAGGATCCGCATACCGCGGAAGAGATTACCCAGGATACTTTCTTCAAGGCGCTTAAGGAAATCAAGCATTTCCAGGGAAACTGTTCCGTCAAGTCCTGGCTGTGCCAGATTGCCAAGAATCTATACATCTCCTACACGCGCAAGAAAAAGGCGGTCCATACGGACAGTCTTGAACAGTTTCCCGATGACTCGGATATTGAAAGCATGTGCATCCGCAAAGACGAAGCCCTATCGATTTATAAGATTCTGCACTGCCTGGAGGAACCTTATAAAGAGGTATTCATCCTTCGCGTTCTGGGAGACTTAAGTTTCCGGGAGATCGGTGAAATCTTCGGCAAGCAAGAGACCTGGGCCAGAGTCACTTATCACCGTGCCAGGCTGAAAATCAAGGAGGTAATGATATGAATAAGGCAGACTGCGATATAATTAAAGATCTGCTGCCGCTTTATGAAGATAATATCTGCAGCGAGAAAAGCAAAGACCTGATTGAAGAGCATCTTATAGAATGCGAAGACTGCCGGGAGTATCTGGATTCCCTCCACGAAGAACTGCCGCCTATTGAGCCTTCTTCTGAGGACGCGGTCATAGACGAGACTCGATTCATCAAGCGGATCCAGCGCAAGATCGCGCGCCAGAAATTGCTGGCCTGTGGAATCCTTCTGCTGACAGTTCTGGCATTCTGCACTATCCGGGATAATACTCTAATCGGCGAAGGCATCCAAAAACTGCCTTTATTTGACAAGCGTATTGCTGTCGATTACATCGAGCCAACCCAGTTATACCGGCTGAAAGACGGGCGCATCTTCTGTACGCTTAAGAGCGAGAAGCCTTTTAGCATCTCATCCTACTGGATAGATGTATCACCCAAATATTATGACCAGCCTTGTGATGACGGCAAGACGATCCTTTCACTGGAACGATCCAGATGGGAGGAATTCTGGTCCAGCAGCGCCTCTTTCACGGAGATGTCTTATGTACTGCCGCTTAAGGAAGAAGTGGACTCTGCCGCCTCCATAGATGAAGAGAACCAAACCGTAATCCATTACAGCACTTCCATCTATTATGAAGGCAAAAGAGGCGAGCGGAAACTTATCTGGAAAGAAGGCCAGAAGATCAAGGATGCCCCTCTGTCTGTTGAAAAGAGAGTCGCTGCTGAAGAAAGCGGAAAGCCAAATGAAGACTATGGCCCGGAAGAAAATGTGCTCATCTTTGATTTTAGAGAATAGTAAACTCCAGCCACCAGACCAGCGAACTGTTATCCCGCATCTGTATACACAGAATTTTAATATTAGTTCATAAAATATTTCTTAAAATTCGCCTCCATTTTATGCTATACTTAGACAATAGCAACCCCGAGTATCCGTATTAAGGAGGTGCAATATGAGATGGGAAGAAATACTGGCAGGCAATGTCACTACTTTGGATGAATTATCAGCATCGATCCCACAGATCAATGAATATGGAGATATTGCGTCAAAAGTGCTGAACAAATATCCTATGTCCATTCCACGTTACTATCTGTCCCTTGTCAATCCAGATGATGCCAATGACCCTATCCGGAAGATGTGCATTCCCTCCTTCCTGGAAATGGATCTTGCCGGCACATTCGACACCAGCGGCGAAAGTTCCAATACAAAACTGCAGGGACTCCAGCATAAGTATCCGCAAACGGTACTGATGCTTTCCACGAACCGCTGCGCCATGTACTGCAGATACTGCTTTCGCAAGCGTATGGTAGGAAGCGGCACGCAAGAGGTCGTGGCAGATATCAAGGAGGCCATATCCTATATCCTGAAACATGAGGAAATTACCAATGTTCTCATCTCAGGGGGCGATTCTTTCCTACTGGATACGGACATCATCCGGGAATACCTGGATTCTCTATCTGCTATTGGCCATCTTGATTATATCCGCTTTGGAACCAAGACCCCTGTCGTCTTCCCACAGCGTATACTGGAAGATAGCAGATTGCAGGACATTCTTCGGGAATATGGACACAAGAAGCAGATCTATATCGTGACACAGTTCAATCACCCCAGAGAATTAACAGAAGATTCTATAAGTGCCGTAAGATGCCTGCAAGGCCTCGGCCTGATCGTCAAAAACCAGACGGTTCTTTTAAAAGGAGTCAATGACTGTCCTGAAACACTTGCCCGGCTTTTCCGGCGCTTCACAGAACTTGGAATCATTCCTTACTACATCTTCCAGTGCAGGCCGGTGACCGGTGTGATGAACCAATTTCAGGTTCCCTTACAGGCTGGCTATGATATCATAGAGCAGGCGAAGGCCATGCAGAATGGCAATGGGAAATGTTTCCGCTTCGTTCTGTCTAATCCGGACGGCAAGATTGAGATTCTTGGACGGACCGCTGACGGACAGATGGTGTTCAAATATCATCAGGCCAAGGATCCTGATAATCTGGGACGGGTGTTTCAAAGAGAGGTTGGGCCGGATATCTGCTGGATCGAGTAGAAATGTCAAAAGGCCGCCATCTACATAAAAAACGTGCCGGAAGCATGTGCGATACACATGCTTCCGGCACGTTTCCTACTCTGGAAAATACTCTTTCAGATACTCTCCTACCATTCTGAATTCATCTTCATATATGCAATTCGGAAGAGTTCCTTCCCGAACCTTTTGCATGCTTTCTTCGTAATCCATCCAGATGACTTCTTCTACTTCTGACTCCTGCAGAGTCAGTTCCTCTATATCTACGGGCTCTATATACACATAGACCGAACTAAGTTCGTTATCCCGGAACATCCTGCCGTAGAATACATCTTCAAAGGCTCCATGATGCACGCCTACATAATGCAGTTCTTCTTCTGACGCCGTAATGCCAAGTTCCTCTTTCATCTCCCTGATTGCTGATTCTATCACCGTATCTCCCGAAGTCACATGGCCTGCGGACGAGATGTCATAGCATCCCGGATTGGAATCCTTGCAAGCGCTTCTTTTTTGAAGCAGTACGTCATACCCGCTCTTTAGGTTCTTTCTTACCACCCAGATGTGCGCAGTGGCATGAAGGCTTCCTTCCCGGTGGGCAACGCCCCTCTCTCTTACGATTCCAGTCTTAGAGCCGTCCGGATTAAGTATATCGAACAATTCCATAGGCTTTCCGTTCAACGCGGCAGATACCAGCTTTTCTTGTCCGTCATAAACCAGTTTTAAAGAAAAGAAATCCTCTTCTTCATCCATCAGCCGGAAGAAGATCTTGTCCCCTTCCCAGATATTTAAGTTCCATACATCTTCAATGTCCACCCATTCCAATTCCCCCTCATCACATGGAATCGGCTCGCCTATAAAGCCGTCCGCGGTAAACAGGGACATGTATTCGGTAACCCCATTGCCGGATACGAAAGTTACAAGCCCTCTGTAACGGTAGGACGTAAGCGTGTACCCGGTCTCTTCCCATACTTCTCTTAGCAGGCACTCTTCCGGGCTTTCATCCTGTTCGAAGTGACCCCCTACGCCAATCCATTTATCTTTATTTACATCGTTTTTCTTTACGGTACGGTGCAGCATCAGATAACGCCCGTCCTGCTCGATGTAACATAGCGTGCTTAGTTTCATCTGTTTCCTCCTTAATTTCCAAGAGAAGAATACCCGGTTCCAAAACCATCTATGCTTCACTGGAACGATCTCCAGCAACTGGTCTGCCATAGAACGCGAGAGCAATTCATTCTCCTTCAGGAAAACTGCCAGGGTTCTGGCATTTTCTTTCAGAACCCTGTCCCCATACTCATAGACGAATACAATTTCCTCTTAGCCTATATATTAACATCAAACTATTAAAAAATCACTATTTTTGCACTTTTTCCTCATGAATCGCGCGTCTTTTATCATGCTGAAAACAACTTTTTAAATTGGCAGGCTATCTCTTACGCAGAGCGCCCCATATCCCACCTGAGGATTGGGATACTGGGTGAATCCCGGCAGAGGCCTTGCGCCGCGCCTTAAATAGGCCTTTACTTTCTCCCCATACAGGTAATTATCGTTGCCCCTTACAATTCCCCACTCCATCAGAAGCGCCGCGCCTCCCGTCACAAATGGCGTCGCAAAGGAGGTCCCGGTAAACTGTCCGTAGCCTCCTCCGACCATAACAGAGGTGACGCTTACTCCCGGCGCAACGATATCCGGCTTCACCAGCTGCTGTTCCCGGGTATATCCCCTTCCGGAAAAATCAGCATAGGAAAATGTCAGCGCATTGTAGGCGCCCACTGAAATCGCCCTGCTGGCAGTAGATGGGATCGTAAGCGTTGTGCTGTCCGTCGGAAATAAAAAGCCGGTTCCCTGGTTAAGCACAGATTCACTTGGAAGCCACATTTCAAATTCTCCGGATACGATACGCCTTGGAGACAGTACGATCTGCCAGATGCCCCCTGAGATATACCCGTCTCTTGGAATCATATCAATATAGATTTCCTGGGACGTGCTGTAAGGGCTGGGCTCCCCATAATAGAGCAGGATTTCCGTCTGGCCTGTCGTATATCTTTGAGGGCCCAATATTTCCTTAAATGGCCCTACCGCCACTCCGGAAGGGTTGACGATGGAGATGTCCACCACGTCCGTGTATTCTTTCCATATCTGTATATTTAGCGCTGGCTGGCTATTCTGTACCGCCAGCTGGATAATCGTCTCCTCATCTTCCCGGAGCATGCCGGAAGTATGGCCCGCGCTCGCCGCCTCATTCCCTGTCCCGATACAGATGCTGTTCTTCCAGATGTTGGAGATGTCGTCAATAAACCGTTCTAAAAGCGATGTCCCGTCATGGGGGCCGTATGTATTTCCAAAACTGATATTAATCGCTACCGGCATCCGAAATTCCAGAGATTTTCGGATGGCATAATCAATTCCCTGCATCAGTTCCGTAGTCCGTGGAAATCCCTCCTGCCTGGGATTCCCAAGTTTCACCACCAGCAACTGGCTTTCAGAGGCAACGCCTGCATACTGGCCGCCGCTATTCCTTCCATTTCCTGCCGCGATTCCCGCTACCGCCGTCCCATGCCCAGAGGTATCTACGCTTGGAACCAGTCTTCTTCGCTCCTGCACAGTCGGCTGTCTAAGCGCCTCGTTAATCTGCTCCTGCGTATATTCCGCGCCAATGGCGTATCCTTCCGGCGGCGTCCTTCCCTCTCCTGGTGCCAGGGACTGGTCCCACAGCGCCCGTATTCTTGTGGTTCCATCCGTCTCCCGAAAATCCTGGCTGGCATAATCGATCCCGGAATCTATGACTGCGACAAGAATGCCCTGTCCATATAGCGCAAAGCGGGTATCCTGCACCGAATCGATACAGGATACCCGTCTTCCGTTTGCAACTTGAAAGAACAGCCTTTTGGGCTTCTCAATATATTCTACTTCCACCAGCTGCGCAAGTTCGTCAATCCTGGATTCCAGGATGGTAATGATTGCATATTCGTTCAACAGTTCCACGACTTGGCTTGCCAGGGCTCTCACCCGTTCCAGGCTTCCTGAGTATTTGATGATCAGATCCCATTCCCTGTCAATTGGATTATATCCTACATCCAGGTCCAGAGATTTCTCCCGTTCTTCTTCCGTGGCATCTATCGCCAGATTTAGCTGGTCCTCAATCTTCTGACTTGCCATGCAATCCCTTCCTTACATACAATATTATTTGATAAACTCGCATTCAAAATATGGAGCCATGCTTGCTGGTATAAAGTATCCACGTTCGTGGCGGCATACCGGGCATACTTCCGGAACCAGTTTTCCCTTATGAATATGCCCGCAGTTCAGGCACATCCAGTACTCATCTTCTTTGCTTTCAAAATACTGATTGTTCTCCAGCATGCAGGCCAGTTTGCCAAACCGCTTTGCATGCGTCTGCTCTACCCTCGCGATCTGGTAGAACGCGGATGCCACTTCTATGAAGCCTTCTTCTTTGGCTACATCTCCGAAGTTTTGGTACACATCCTCATACTCTTCCATCTCGTTATGCTCTGCGGCTTTCAACAGTTCGCTCACGCTGTCAAAATGGTCTACCGGGTAGCCTCCGTCAATATGGATGGTTGTTCCCGAAAGGTTCTTAAGCAGATCATAGAAGCGCTTTGCATGAGCGCGCTCTTGATCCGCAGTAAAGAGAAATACCTGGTTGACGGCAAATAGTCCCTGTTCTCTTGCAACCTCGGCTGCTATCGTATAGCGGTTTCTTGCCTGGCTCTCCCCGGCGAATGCTCTCATCAGATTCTCTCTTGTCTTACTTTCTTTAAAATCAATAGCCATGTCACACACTCCTTTTCATTATTAATAGTAGTATGTGGCATGGCTGCCAGATTATACATATTTAATTAAATCCAATAATTCTTCTTGCAACCGTATAGGCCAGCGAGGAGATCTTCCTGCCCGACTTGCCCGGGATATTCATGGTCTGCCCCAGGATTCCGTAGCGGATCTTAATGTAGGTCTTCATATCCCGCTTCTTCAGATACAGCCACAATTCCTTTTTCTTCTCCAGATTCTCCTTCTCCTTTGAACGGATCAAAAGAATCGAAGATACCGTCATCATGATTGCCAGGTAATTTATCATATACTGCCTCAGCTTCTTGCTGGTCACCTTTTTAAGCTGGTACATGTCTATCATAGTCTTGGTTACGAATATCTGCTGGTCCACCCTTGCGATCATCACCTTCTCATTGACGGACTGGTCCTCTCTTCCAATAAAGTACCTGTAAAAATCCACATCCAGATAGTATATCTTGCGTACATGAGGAAGGGGATAGTATACATAGATGTTATCCACATAGAAGGTATGCTTCGGCAGTCTCATCTGGCTCAGTTTGAGCATGTCCGTCCGGTATATGACAGAATGCATCAGAATATACTGATCCAGCCTGAAATGTCCGATATCATCCCAGCGGAACACCTCGTCCTGCGGAAGGACGTTCCTGTAATGTATGCATTTTTTATGGGTGACCCCCGCTTTTTCATAGACATAGTTGGAAATCAGCATGTCAATCTGCTCATTGTCCTCCTCCAGATGGCGCAGCAGCATCAATATCTTATGCAGCGCCTCCTCATCCACCCAGTCATCACTGTCCACAACCTTAAAATACTTTCCACTGGCATTGGCAAGTCCGGCGTTGACCGCGTCGCCATGCCCTCCATTCTCTTTATCGATTACTTTGATTATATCCGGATACTTGTCCATGTACTCATGGGCAATCTGCGAAGTTTTATCTTTAGAACCATCATTTACAATAATAATCTCTACCTCATCCCCGCCCGGCAGGATGCTTTCAATGGCATGGGCCATGTAATCCTGGGAATTATAGCATGGGATAGCAAATGAAATATACTTCATCATTCTTCTCCTTTTCTTCGATGAATTATCTATCTAGTATAAATCATTTCGTAAGATTTTCCAACCGCTTCTTGGTAAAATATCTCCTTATTGATTGTAAATTCCCTTTACATCCGCTATAGTATTTGGTATAGGAAGAACTAGGAGGAATTCATATGACAAAAAATATTATCGTCGGACAATCGGGCGGGCCTACCGCCGTAATCAATGGAAGCCTGTACGGAGTCGTTGCAGAAGGACTTAAGCATCCTGACCGTATCGGCCGCGTATATGGAATGATCAACGGAATCGAGGGATTCCTTCAGGGACATATGATGGACATCGGCTCTTTAGACCAGACAAACGAACTGGAAATGGTACGCACCACGCCAGGCGCATATCTCGGCTCCTGCCGCTACAAACTGCCGGAAAGCCTGGAGGATGCGGTGTATCCACAGCTTTTCCAGAAATTTGAGGAGCTTGGCATCGGCTATTTCTTCTATATCGGGGGAAACGATTCCATGGATACGGTCAGCAAACTGTCCCGCTACGCCCAGACTATCGGCAGCGATATCCGCTTCATTGGCGTGCCAAAGACCATCGACAATGACCTGGTAGAGACGGATCATACGCCGGGATACGGAAGCGCCGCCAAATACGTTGCCACCGTAGTAAGGGAGATTTCTGCTGACGCCACCGTCTATGACAACAAGCAGTCTGTAACCATCGTGGAGATCATGGGACGCCATGCCGGATGGCTAACCGCCGCCAGCATTCTTGCCCGCAAATTCGAGGGGGACAACCCTGTGCTCATCTATGTGCCGGAGGTTGCCTTTGACCAAGAGGCATTTATCGCCAAGGTAACTGAATCCTTGAAGCATACGCCCAATCTGGTCGTCTGCATCTCAGAGGGAATCCATGACGAGGATGGCACTTTTATCTGCGAATACTCCAGCGAAGTAGGAACCGATACCTTCGGGCACAAGATGCTGACTGGCTCCGGCAAATATCTGGAGAACCTTGTCAAGGAGCGGCTGGGCGTCAAGGTCCGCTCTATAGAACTAAATGTATGCCAGCGCTGTTCCTGCGCCCACTTGTCCAGAGTCGATCTTGACGAGTCAGAGAATGCCGGCATATTTGCCGTGCTGTCCGCCCTTGCAGGAGAGACCGGCAAGATGATCAACTTCATCCGTAACAAAAGCGTTCCTTATGAACTGTCGTATGGCACTGCCGATGTCAACATCATCTGCAACCAGGAGAAGACCGTGCCTTTGGAGTGGATCATTGCGGACGGTTCCGACATCAGCAATGAATTCATCGACTATGTGCGCCCGCTGACCCAAGGATTTGTAGAACTGCCTACCAAGAACGGAATACCGCTTTTCGCTTATAGAAAATAGACTGGTATAAGAAGCCCCATGCCATCGTATCCTGATCGTGGCATGGGGCTCTTTTACGCTAAGGCTCCGTGCTGGCATTTACGGGATTCTGCTTTTCTATTATCTTTCCTACCACCGCCGCGGTTGTCTCTGGGATCCCCGCATATTGTTCATAGTTTGTTCACTTATCTTTCAAAAAACCTTCATTTCTTTAACATCGTTTCTTCATAGGTCTGCTTTATACTGAATTTATCAGATGAAGAACAAGACATCTGAACATTAGATAAGACCATTGACCAATAGTAAAATACTATTTTTGAATAAACTTTTTCATAATACATGCCGGGGATTGAGGAATCAATCACCCGGCATCCTCCCTTTTATAAGGATCTCTATCGCCACCTTCCCTATTTCATAAGATAAAGAAGCCCCGCCACCTGTTAACGGCAGTTTTAATTTACCTGGGAATCAAAGGCGCGGCAAGCCAGCACACTGCCCTTCCCTTTTTTGAATCCAGCAGAAGCTGGGCATTACAGTCTGACACATCATAAGCTTTAATTATCCCTCCCAGTTCCTCATTTTCGGGAAATAGTTCCGGGAATATATTCGGATGCTGCTTCAGCAGCCGGGGCTGATAGCATCTGGTCTTGCTGTTCTCGTTGATCGCACCGTAATATACGTCAGCCTCCACAAGATCCTGGAACATATGGCTTCCATAAGACAGTTCCGGATGATATCCCACTTCGCTGTACGCTACCTCGCAGATGGCGCAGAATGCACTGATGTTGGCATATACTACCGGAACTCCCAGTTCCGGCGATGAAGTTCCGATACGCCCCGGAACCAGAAGCATCATCTTCTTATCTGTCTCTTCATAGTGGCGGTTGATCTCATCAATCTTCTGTGCCACGTGGAATTTCTTAGCATAAGGATATTCGTAATATTTCCTGGGATCCACCCATACGATAATATCCAGTTTCTCCATCTTGGAGCGGCGCATGGAAGTACGGCGCACGTCGAAGAGGAACTCCTTAACTTTCTCTTCCGGAATGTGGATTTTCTCTGATATGCTGGCCTGAAGAGGCCTGCACTGCAGAAGATTCAGCTCCCACTCTCCTTTTGCCATGCTGTTTACCGCAAATTCAACGTCCACCGGCCTTCCGTATACTTCCTGCAGCATGCCAAGGATATCCTTTACCATCTGGATAAAGAGGTCGTTATTCACCATCCCCTGGCAGTCGGCAAACAATACCTGCTTATACTTTCCTCTCTGGGCCAACAGTTCTTCGGCTTCCGTATCATGGCTTAGCACCAGTTTCTTCTGCCACCCGGGAAGTTCGTCTATCACTTCTTCCAATCGTTTCGTGCACAGGGAATTGGATGCATAATCCATCACGTCTACATTCCGCTGGGAATATTTGTGCCGTTCAGCCACCGTTGTTCGAAGATTGGCCTGCGCCCGGTCAAGGCCTACCAACCTCGGATAATCTCCCGGCGTACGCTCTACCGCGCGCGTGCCAAGGCCCATGACCATCCTTATCATTCCCGCGTCCGGATTCATGTTCTCCATCCATTTATAAGGATTATAGGAGCACCCCATGCCCGCTGCCACGGGCATATAGAAACTGTCGTACCTCTGCCCTGCCACCTTCTGTATCAGCAGCGCCATCTGCTCGTCCACATCCAGCAGCCCCCAGCGCCTCCGGTACTCGATGGCCGAGGGATTCATGGTGCTTGCATAGACGCTTCGTACGGCATTCATCAGATCGGAGAGCCTCTCTTCCTCGCTTCCCTGGTTGATGCAGAAGATGGATTCATATTTGCCGGAAAAGGCGTTGCCGAATCCATCCTCCAGGAAACTGCTGGATCTGACGATGATCGGCGTATCCCCGTAATGCCGTACCACTTTGAGAAGTTCTTCCTGTATGGCTTCGGAAAAACTGCCGTTCCGGATACGGCTTTGCAGTTCATCCGCCTCTTGGAACTTCTCTTTTTCCTTCATATGGCGTCTTCTTAACTCCATACAGTCATTCTCTTCCAGATAATGATAGAATACATCCGAGCCCACAAAATAGGAATCGTGCGGCTCCATATAATCCATGTATTGAGGCATCCTCGCCTGGATCAGTTTTCTCGCAAGAAGAAGCCCGCACGCTTTCCCCCCGATCCGGCCTCCTCCAATCCGGCGCTGCGCCACCTTATAGTAGTCTTCAGGGCCAAAGTTTTCCACGATCAGGCGTTCCATCTCAAGCCCCGTACTCATCAGATCATTGCATATATATTTGCTCTCTTTCGCTGTCAGGCTCTCCCTGCTTCTGATCTCTTCCCAGTTCATATGCCTGTACCTCCTGTTCTTATGAGATAATCAAATGCCTATACCTCTTATACATATATAGGTATTTGTTTTTATCATACCATTTTATCTATAATGAAATCAAGAAAACAAAGCACCCAAAGGAGGAAAGGGAAGCATGAACCAACCAGTAAACAGCGCCGATGCCCTTGACGAGTTAAAACTACAGTACGAACAAGCCAAGACCAAAAAATTAAACCTGAATATGTCCAGGGGGAAGCCTGCGCCTTCCCAGCTTGATCTAAGCAACGGATTGCTTAAAACCATGGACACTTACATCACCGCCGATGGCACGGATGCCCGCAATTACGGCATCGGGGATGGCATCCCGGAGTGCAAGAAGCTTTTCGCCGATCTTCTGGGCCTTCAGCCTCAGCAAATTATCATGGGCGGAAATTCCAGCCTGAGCATGATGTTCGACACCCTGGCATCCATGTGCCTGTTCGGCACCGGCGGCAGCACCCCATGGCATTATTACAGATTCCAGGGCACGCCCGTCAAGTTCCTGTGTCCCGCGCCAGGCTACGACCGCCACTTCAGGATCTGTCAGGAACTTGGGATCGGGATGATTCCGGTACCGCTAACTTCGGAGGGGCCGGACATGGAGATGGTTGCGTCGCTTGCAAAGAAGGATCCCTTGATCAAAGGCATCTGGTGTGTGCCTCTTCATTCCAATCCGGAAGGCATCTGCTACAGCGACCAGGTGGTAGATCAGCTGGCATCTATGGAAACCGCTGCCGACGACTTCCGCATCTTCTGGGACAATGCCTATGGCATCCACCACATCTACGAGAAGGTGGAACTTATGAATATCCTGGAAGCCTGTGAAAGGCATCACCATCCAGACCGGGCATATTATTTCTTCTCTACATCCAAGATTACATTTCCTGGAACCGGACTTGCGCTGATTGCATCCAATTCCTCAAATGTAGCAGAGATAAAGCGGCATATGTCCGCACAGATCATCAGTTATGACAAGATCAACCAGCTGCGGCATGTACAGTACTTTCAGACACCGGAAAACATTCTGTCCCATATGGACCGGCTGGCACAGGAGTTAAGGCCCAAATTCGATCTGGTACTATCCAAACTGGAAAACCAGTTTGGAGGAACAGGACTGGCTTCCTGGAGCACCCCGAAGGGCGGATACTTCATCTCCCTTTATACCCCGCCCGGCTGTGCCAAAAGAACGGTGGCGCTTGCCAAGGAAGCCGGAGTCACTCTGACGGATGCCGGGGCAACCTATCCTTACGGAAAGGATGAAGCAGACAGGAATATCCGTATCGCGCCGTCCTATCCAACGCTTGAGGAACTGGACGCGGCCATGGACATATTTATCTTATGTATTAAAATAGCAGCATTGGAAAATAAATAAACCAATATAACAGGAGGAAATCTAATATGAGCAAGACATATAACCCTTATGATAACGTATTAAAAGTCGTATCCGAAGCAGCCGGCATCCTAGGCTATTCAGACAGTGACATTGAAGCATTGAAATACCCGGAAAGAGAACTGAAGGTTGCGATTCCGGTGCGTATGGATGATGGAAGCACGAAGGTATTCGAAGGCTACCGTATCCAGCACTCCACTTCCCGCGGACCTGCCAAAGGAGGAATCCGCTTCCATCCGGATGTCAATCCGGATGAAGTAAGGGCTCTGGCAGCATGGATGACGTTCAAGTGCGCGGTCGTCAATATCCCTTACGGTGGCGGAAAAGGCGGCGTTGTCTGCGATCCCGGCAAACTGTCTGAAGATGAGATTCGTGCAATCACCCGCAGATTCACGGCCGCTATCGCGCCTCTGATCGGACCGGAACAGGATATTCCTGCTCCTGACGTAGGAACAAACGCAGCTGTTATGGGATGGATGATGGACACCTACAGCATGCTCAAAGGCCACTGCGTTCACGGAGTTGTTACAGGCAAGCCGATCGAACTTGGCGGAGCGCTTGGAAGAAGCGAGGCTACCGGGCGCGGCGTTATGTTCACCGTCAAGAATGTACTGAAGAAAAAAGGAATTCCTGCACAAGGCACCATCGTGGCTATTCAGGGAATGGGAAATGTCGGCAGCGTGACAGCCAAACTTCTTTATCAGGGAGGATTGAAAGTCGTTGCGGTCAGCGACGTATCCGGAGGCCTCTATAAGAAAGAAGGCCTCTGCATCCCGCAGATACTCGAATACCTGTCCAAAGACCGGAAGAACCTGCTGTCCGGATATCAGGAGGAAGGCATCACGCGCATTAGCAACGCTGAACTTCTGGAACTGGATGTAAAACTTCTGATCCCCGCTGCCCTGGAAAACCAGATCAATCTCTCCAACGCCAAAAAGATAAAGGCGGATATCATTATCGAAGCCGCGAATGGCCCGACTGCTTCCGAAGCAGATGATATCCTGAAGAAAAAGAATATCATGGTTGTTCCTGACATCCTTTCAAACGCAGGCGGCGTCGTGGTATCCTACTTTGAATGGGTACAGAACATCCAGTCTGTCAACTGGACAGAAGAAACCGTCAACGAGAAACTCAAAGACATCATGGATTCCGCCTTTGACGCCGTATGGAACATTGCGGAATCAAACAACGCCACCTTGCGGACCGGCGCTTACCTGATCGCTGTGAAACGAGTGGTAGATGCCAAGAAAGCGAGGGCTATCTGGCCATAAAATACACCCTTCTCGCTAAGCAAGGGGCCTGTCAAGCGCAGGCCCCTCGCATCATATATTCATTCCCTTCAAGTCTGGCAAGACATATGCCTGATTTGTCAGCCTGGTCTTTTACGAGTTTACAAATCATGGTACAATATGAATAGGTAGAAACAGGGAGGATATCTGAGATGTTTAATTCTATGAACTATGTGTATGAAGTGTACAAAGAGCGGAGTTTTTCCAAGGCTGCGGCAAACCTGTATATCAGCCAGCCATCCTTAAGCGCCACCGTCAAGAAGGTGGAAGAGCGCATAGGCTCGCCAATCTTTGACCGCAGCGTAAGCCCGATACAGTTGACGGAATGCGGCCGGCATTATATCAAGGCCGTCGAAGAGATCATGGATACCCAGAGCCGGTTCGCGAATTATCTCAATGACCTGAATGAACTGAAGACAGGCCAGATCGCAATCGGAGGAAGCAATCTATTCGCTTCCTATATCCTTCCCCCGGTAATCACCTGCTTCACCAAGAAGTATCCTCTGGTAAAGGTACATCTGGTGGAGGCGAATACGCCTCAGCTGGTGGATCTGCTGTTCCGAGGAACACTGGATATGGTCATTGATAATTCCTCATTCCCGGATGCGATCTACCATCATCACCTATATACCCAGGAAACACTTCTCCTGGCTGTGCCCGCGTCTTTTGCTTCCAATGAAAAGGCTGCTTCTTATCGCCTTACGATCCAGGATGTGCTGGATCGCAGGCATGTGAAAGAAGAAACGCCCTGCGTTCCGCTTTCCCTATTCGAGGATGATCCTTTCATTCTCCTTCGTTCCGGCAACGATACCAGATCCCGGGCTGAAAAGATCTGTCAGGTTCAGTCATTTTCGCCCAACATTATCCTGAAACTGGATCAGCAGGTCACCGCTTTCCATATCTGCTGCTATGGAATGGGTGTTACATTTGTCAGCGATCTGCTTCTTGCCCACATTCCTAATGGAGAGGACTGCTACTATTACAAGCTGGATGCAGACTATGCCGGTCGCAGCATCTATTTCTACCACAAAGAGACACGGTACGTGACAAGGGCCATGGAAGAATTTTTAAAAATCGCTTCCAACGGCGTTACCACATAAAGAAATGCCAGATCATATAACTTTGATCTGGCATTTCTTTATCTCTTTTTTTAAGCCACTGTTCCTCATCGGAATATGGAATAATTGGAAGATAGATGTAGGAAGCGTGGATGCTGTCTACGAATATCTTATATTCAATATCCTGGCTGTTTGGCAGCCGAACCATCCAGTGATATGGATTCGCGTATGGTCTTTATCGATCTCCTCCTTCATCAAATAAGTGATTTCTTTTAAAGACAGTCCCATCTCCTTCAGACCGGATTATCGCAAGAAAAAGCCGTTCTTTTTCCTCTTTTTATAGTATATTAACACTGTAATTGCCAAAAAAAGGATAAAAATCATGCATATTATTGGCCATTTTTTGGGGGCTTCATCCTTCCTCTCCTTATCATCTGCCCTCAGTTTCTTTTCTATCGGCTTTACCAGCCTTTGAAATACCGTTTCCTTTGGCGACACCTGGAACTGTATATGGCCGACAGCCTGATTGCCCGCATAGTCGGATGCCTTGACCTCGATCTCATAATTCTTTAAATCCTGTACCGTAAACTGGTAAATCCTGCTCCTTTTATTCGTCTTCTGCACCTCCCCGTTAATCTTTATCTCATCAATCTGATCCTCCTGATCTTCGAGGGTTACCTGAAAAGTCTTCTCTTCCTCGTAGTCCTTCCCGTCTTCCACGTCCTGAAACACTACCTGGGGAGGGGTATGGTCGATGACAAATCTGGCCTTCGCTGTACCTGTGTTGCCAGCGGCGTCAATAGCCTTGACTTCCAGGGTATGCCGTCCTTCTTCCAGGACCTCCTGCCCCATGGGATAGATTCTTCCATCCAAAAGTATGGTGTATGTATAACTGGTAAAGTCCCGAATCCATTCGCTGGCAGGATAATTCCAGCAGAAACGTTTCAGGTACTGGTTATCCAGACGGTCTACATAGCTTATTAACGGACTCTTCGTATCAATGATGAACCGAGCCGCCTTCCCTGCCTCATATCCGGCCTTGTCCGTGCAGGACAGGCTCAACTGATAGATGCCGTCATCAGCCAGTACCTGTCTGGCACATTTCCCGGATTCTGTATCCGACCATTCCGATACCGGAATCTCTCTGGCATTTCCTTGCGGGTCTTCCCGGCGGACCCATGCCCTCATATCTTCAATTACATTTTCCTCCTCTACAAGGTATCTTACCACCACAGGCTGGCTGGTAATCATGTAATCTTCTATCCCCTCTATCCTGGCCTTTGGCGGCAGCCGGTCAATGAAAAGGCCGCAAGAACGGCTGGCCGTATTCCCCGCACGATCCCTTGCCGTTACCGTAATCTTCACAGCATTTCCTTTGGCGGATGCACAAGCAACCTGGAAGGCGGCTGGCAGTTCCTTGCTCCTTCCCACCCTGGAATTGCCAGAAGCGCAAACCACCTCTTCAATCTGGCTTCCCAACTCCCCGTCCTCTCCTGTTACCGTTATTGATACCGCCTCCTGATACCATGCCTCAAATCCCCGGGGCGCCCCAATCCAAATAGCAGGCGCCTGCGTATCAATAAGGAAATCCTTATCCAGGCTATACTCCTCCACCTGCTTCCCTTCTCCATCTTCCATCCAGATCGACAGTCTGTTGATTCCTTCCTTAAACTGCTCCCCTTCTATCCTGGCCGCACCGTCTTTCTGTGCCAGTTCCCCTTCCCTCGTCTGTCCTTCGCTGTCGGCAAATTTGTATTTTGTAACTCCCGCCTCGCTCACATGCGTAATCTCAACTTCCGGCTTCGTAATATAGTATCCATTTTCCCCATCTTCCGGCGGAATGGATACCTGAAAGCACTCGATAGGCTCCTCCGGAGTCTCTGGCTCTTCCGGAACCTGCGGATCTTCTGGCTGTTCTAATGCCCCGGGGGTATTCGACGCCTTCGATGTTCTCGTTTTTGACAATCCCGATTTTGACGTCCCTGCTGCCTTTGGGACTTCCGCATGCAGAATTGACGACTGCTGCCAGTATATCATTCCTAATACGATGACCAATGCTAAAATACTCTTTAATTTCCTATCCATACTTCTTCCCCTTCCACTCGAATCTCATATTCCTTCTGCAACTTCTGAAACTCTTCTTTCTCAAGAATCTCTGGCATCCTGCCAATATATTCCCGGATCGTCTGGACGCACAGTTCCCGGCTGATGGCTGTATCCTTGCACAAAAGCCGGATATGCAGGATTCCCAGATCCTTTGAATCTTCCAGTTCCCCGACGCCCTTTATACAGGTATTAAGCGCCATCTCCTTCTGCCCGCATGCCTCATAGAGGACTGCCATCTTCTTGTATACTTCTTCCCGTTTCTTCTCCTCTGACTCTAATTCCAATATCTCTTCCCAGACATGCGCCGCCTCCTCAAACGCGTCCGTCTGCTCATAGGCGCTTGCCATATACTCTTTTACTTCCTTTACCTCCCGGTCGTCCAAGCCTTCCCGTCCAAGCCATTCTTCTCCCAGCCTCAGAATATTTCCTGCCCCGTCTTTGGATTCCAAGAGACTGTAACCCTTGATCAGACATAGATCACAACGATCTTTTTGATCTTTCGGCGCCTCCTTTTCTAGTTCGAGAAGATGCTTCTTCAAGTCCCGGCGTACTCCCGCGGCTTCCCCAGCGCCTCCGCCTCCATCCAGCGCTTTTACGATGGCTTCCATGTGTTTGGCCGGTGCATAGTCATCCGATATGAGCGCAAGATATTCAAGGCTCTTTTTATAATCTTTCAGTTCCAGGAAGTAAGCCATTGCAAGTTCCAGATATGCTTCTTCGTCCGCTGCCTCTTGATCGTCCGTGTCTTTATTGACCGTGCCCTCATTGACCGCGCTTTTATTTATTGATTTCTTTTCTGCCATTTCTGTTGCGGGTTCGTGGGATTCTTCCGGCTTGTACCCTCCCCAGAGCACCGTTGTTGCAACCGCGGCAGATAGAATGGCAGTTCCGGCTACAGCCAGGATTTTTCTTGCTTTTGGATGGGATTCTTTTCTTTTTCTGTAAGATGGGATTTGTCTACGAATGTCAGATATGTCTTGATAGGAATGTTTCGATGTGTCTTTCAGACACCTTGATATAATCTTATGGAACCTTGCCTCTTCCCGCCTTTTAAGCGGCGGTTCGGGATCTGCCTCCGACAATATATACTGGATCGTCCTTCCAAGCCCGTAGATGTCCAGTCGGACGCTTGCCTTCTGGTAATAGGCCTGTTGCCGCGGAAGGAAATGCTCCCTGATTACCCTTCTCTGCATAAATCTTAACTGCTCTTCATTGGACTTGGCATCCATGTCCAGAAAATGCAGCTGGCCTTCCTGCGTCACTATGATGCTGTAAGGGTTCACATACCGATAGCAGGGATTACCCCGGCATCTGTGAATCAGTCCCAATTGCCTGGTAATATCCTGAATCCACTCTAGAAGTCTTTCCTTAGACAGATTCGGATGGTATCTGAGCCAGACAGCTAAAGTGCACCCTTTTACATACTCCGAACTAATATAGCAGGATTGTCCATGCTCAATCAGGCGCAATACATCATAACCTTCTTTTGATGACAATTACATCACCTCTTTTTCTTGCCTTTTCCTTTGTCTTTTTGTAGGGAATTAAATTGATACGTCAGATATAAAAGATTCTTTTGAATAATTAGAGTAATACATATATTACTTGATTCCGTAAAAAAATACAAGTGTTTTTGGGAAAATTTGGGGAGTTGTGAACGCAGGGGGGCCGGGCGGGGGATGACGGGATGCCAGCCCGCACCCCGCCTCCCTTGGCCGTCCTCTAAAACCATCTAAATATTACCCAAGGTTCCTACTTATGACTCAGTTCCTTCGGCGTATACAAGTGCCGCGGAATACCATCTACCATAACCGGAGATACGTCTCCTTGAATCAAAGGTCTGACATAAGATATAAACTCGCTCGTCACATACGTGCCTTCCTTGTTCACCCAATCTCTTGGAACAAGTTTCTCATCATTTGCAATCTTATGCACGTCTTTTACTTCTGTTCCGCACTGGTACGGATCATCGGACAGTCTCTGGAGAACCACCATCTTGCCGGAATCTCCTTCATCTGCTGCCTTTACGGCCGCGCCGCCTACCTGGTATGCTTCCAGGATGTCCACTCTGGAAGCGGCATGGGATGCGGAACGCTGCAGCGTGCTGAGTTCGATCGCGCGGGTCTTGCAGCCGATCTCTCCTGCAATAAAGCTTGCAAGGTATGATGCGGTTCCGGACAGCTGCTTATGGCCGAATGCGTCCACGAAGTCAATGCTGTTGCCCAGTTCGCATACATAAGTGCCATCATCGGTACGGATTCCTTCGGATACCGCAACTACGATGGACGTCTTCTTCTCCAATAATTTCCTTACCTTATCGCCGAATTTCTTAAGGTCAAATGGAATCTCCGGCAGATAGATCAGATCCGGCCCCTCGCAGTCCTCGCCTTCTGACAGCGCTGTGGCTCCTGTCAGCCATCCTGCATTACGTCCCATAACCTCTACGATCGTAACGATGCCTTTTTCATATTCCAGGCAGAATCCGTCACGGATAATCTCTTTCATGGACGTGCCGATGTATTTGGCTGCGCTTCCATATCCAGGCGTATGGTCTGTCAGCGCCAGGTCATTGTCGATTGTCTTCGGGCATCCGATGAATCTGGTTGGATGTCCTGTGATGATCGCATAGTCGGATAACTTCTTGATGGTGTCCATGGAATCATTTCCACCGATGTAGATGAACGCTTCAATATCCAATTTGTCAAGTATGGCAAATATCTTGTCATATACATCGCGATTCTCATGAATCTCCGGAAGTTTATATCGGCATGATCCCAAGAAAGCGGCTGGCGTTCTTTTCAATAATTCTGCATCCAGCTCTGTCTTGATGTGGTCTGCCAGGTCAATATATTTTTCCTCTAATAACCCCTGTACGCCATGAAGCATTCCATATACCTTCTTCGCTCCACGGTCCTTTGCTGTACGGTAGACTCCTGCAAGGCTTGAATTGATAGCTGCTGTGGGTCCGCCGGATTGTCCTACGATAACATTTCTTTCCATAAACTAGTTCCCTTCCTTCCTTGAATTGCTGTAGATATTACTATTTTAGTATATTTCAACATAATTGTCCACAAAAACTCTTATTTTTTATGCACATTTACCGTTGCTACCACATCTATACCGGTTCCGGCCACATTCTGCGCTACGATATCTCCTATCTGTACCGGCGCCTTGACCGTAATATTCTTCAATGCCTGCATGCAATCCATGATCCGGCCTTTGGGAATCTCTCTTTCCGTCTTAACCG
This sequence comes from [Clostridium] scindens ATCC 35704, assembly GCF_004295125.1. NCBI lineage: Bacteria > Bacillati > Bacillota > Clostridia > Lachnospirales > Lachnospiraceae > Lachnoclostridium > [Clostridium] scindens. Next base: position 363,464 of record NZ_CP036170.1, read on the forward strand.
ACACCCTGGGAAGTTCCCCTCCCTCCACCTCAAGCGTCGTTGTTACCGTCCTGGTCGGGCTTAAAACCTCTTTCTGGGCATAGACATACCCCCTCATGCAGCGATTTCCCGACACATCCGACACCTCATCCTCGTCTACAAGGACCTCCAGCTGGCAGCCGTTGGGACATACGATGCATGTCATCTTCATTTTCTCCACCTCATACTGCCTCCTTTACATAATCTGCTGCATGCTTTCCTGCCTCCGCAGCCTCCTGAGACACATGGTCCGCCAGGTCATGCACATGGAGCACGTTTCCACACGCAAATACGCCTGCCACCGTAGTCTGCAGCCGTTCATCCACCACGGGTCCATGGGTCTTTTCATCCATTCTGGCCCCCAGTCCCCTGGTCAGCTCGTTCTCCGGAATCAGGCCTACCGACAGCAGCAGGGTGTCGCAGCGATACGCTTCCTGTGTTCCCGGGACGGGTTCCTTGTTTTCATCTACCTGCGCCAGCGTTACCCCTTCAATATGGTCTTTTCCCTTGATATCGATCACCGTATGGTTCAATTTCAGTGGAATCCCGTAATCCTCCAGGCACTGGACGATATTCCGGGTGAGGCCGCCGGACTTCGGCATAATCTCGGCCACCACCTTTACCGTGGCCCCTTCCAAAGTCATGCGCCTGGCCATGATAAGGCCAATATCTCCCGAGCCCAGGATCACGATCTCTTTGCCCGGCATATAGCCTTCCATATTCACCAGCCGCTGGGCTGTCCCGGCCGTATAGATTCCTGCCGGGCGAAAGCCTGGGACATTAAGGGCTCCTCTGGGGCGCTCCCGGCACCCCATTGCCAGGATGACCGCTCTGGCGCGAAGCATCGTCATTCCCTTTTCTCTGCTCATGGCTGTCACGATCTTCCATCCGTCTTCCTGCGCAACGTCTACCACCATTGTATTCAACCGATATGATATCTTCTGCTCCAGCACCTGCCGGATATAACGCCATGCATACTCCGGGCCGGTCAGTTCCTCCTTAAATGTATGGAGGCCGAATCCGTTATGGATGCACTGGTTCAATATACCGCCTAATTCCTTGTCCCTCTCTAGGATCAAAAGGCGCTCGATTCCCTGATGCCTGGCATTCAGGGCTGCCGCCAGGCCTGCCGGCCCGCCGCCGATAATCACGATGTCGTATTCTTCCATGCCTTTTGCCTCCCTATAATTCCTCTTTGTCCCGGCCCTTAAGCATCCAGGACTCGTCAGATGCTTTCCTCACTTCCAGCAGATCCGTATTCCATTCCCGTGCCAGAATCTCCATGACCTTTGGAGAGCAGAAGCCGCTCTGGCACCGTCCCATGCCCGCACGGGTCCTTCGCTTGATCCCGTCCATGGTCCTGGCTCCCAGAGGCCTGTGGATCGCGTCTATGATCTCGCCTTCCGATATCATCTCGCATCGGCAGATAATATTGCCATAGGCCGGATATTTCCGAATCCATGCGTCCCTCTTTTCAATGGACATCTGACCGGGGCGCACGATTCCTTCCCGCCTTGCTATATAGTCCTTATTCTCGGGAAGTTTCAGCCGTTCTTCTACCATGCCTGCCACCAATTCGCCAATTGCCAGGCAGCTAGACAATCCCGGGGACGCGATCCCCGCACAGTCATAGAACCCTTCCTCTGCCTCCCCTATGATAAAGTCCCCATCCTTTTCATGGGCCCGCAAGCCCGCAAAGGATGTAATCACCTGATTCAAGGGGATATCTTTTACTGCCCGGCCACACTGTTCCTTAATCTTTTTAAACCCTTCCCTGGTGGTCTGGATGCCTTCCTTATCCTGGATATCCAAAGCCGTAGGCCCTACCAGCAGATTGCCGTGGACGGTAGGCGTAACCAGCACGCCCTTGCCGTAGGACCCCGGCAGCGTAAATATGGTTCTTGAGACATGGCCTCCTGCTGCCTTGTCAAGAAGCATATACTCTCCCTTCCTTGGAACAATCTCCATAAGAGGCGAACAGGCCAGATTGTGGATCTGATCAGCATAGACGCCAGCGGCATTCACAACCGTCCTTCCTTCATAAGACTGGCCGGATTCTGTGTGCACCTCATAGCCTCCCGGCAGCCTGCGTATCCGATCCACTTTTGCATGAAAGATGAATGCTACGCCGTTCATGCAGGCATTCTCCGCCAGCGCGATGTTCAATTCAAACGGGCATACGATGCCTCCGGTGGGCGCATAAAGCGCCGCTACGGCCGTATCGGAAAGATGGGGCTCCATCTGCCTTAATTCGGGTCCGGATACGATCCTCAGTCCCAGAACACCGTTTGCAATGCCATTCTCATAGAGGCGCTTAAGTTCCGGCATCTGCTTTTCGTCTGTGCAGACCACCAAAGACCCATTCCGTATGAATGGAATATCCAGTTCTTCCGATGCCTTATCCATCATCGCGTTTCCTCGCACATTCAGCCTTGCCTTCATAGTCCCCTGCCTTGCGTCATGCCCTGCATGGACGATGCCGCTGTTGGCTTTGGACGTTCCTGTGCAGACATCCTCGCTGCGTTCTAGCACACAGATCTTCCCACGATATTTTGCCAGTTCCCTCGCAATGGCACAGCCGGAGACCCCGGCCCCGATTATCACTACGTCATACATGCTCTACTCCTCGTCCTTTGCCCAGTCAAATGCATATTTTACCGCCTTGTTCCAGCCCTTTATCCTTTTCCTTCGTTCGTCTTCCCCAATCTTCGGCTCAAAAGTCCGGTCAATCGCCCAGTTCTTTATGACTTCTTCCTTGCTCTTCCAGCATCCTACTGCCAGGCCCGCTAAATAGGCTGCCCCCATGGCCGTAGTCTCAATGCAGCTGGGCCTCTTCACCGGCGCGTCCATGATGTCCGCCTGAGTCTGCATCAGGAAATTATTGGCGCTGGCGCCGCCATCCACCTTCAGGGAACTTAAGGAAATTCCTGAATCCGCCTCCATAGCCTTCAGCACGTCGTATACCTGATAGGCCAGAGATTCCAGCGTTGCCCGGATAATGTGGTATTTATTCACGCCCCTTGTGATTCCTACAATGGTTCCTCTCGCATACTGGTCCCAGTGCGGCGCGCCAAGTCCGGTAAATGCCGGCACCACATAGCATCCATTGGTATCCTTTACTTTCTGCGCCATATACTCTGAGTCCGGCGAAGAATCTATCAGGCGCAGTTCGTCCCTGAGCCACTGGATTGCCGCTCCCGCAACGAATATGGAGCCTTCCAGCGCATAATATACCTTGCCATCCAGCCCCCAGGCAATGGTGGTTACCAGACCGTTATTCGAGAACACCGGCTTCTCCCCGGTATTCATCAGCAGGAAGCAGCCCGTTCCATATGTATTCTTTGCCTCCCCCGCCTGAAAACAGGTCTGGCCGAACAGGGCAGACTGCTGGTCGCCGGCCGCCCCGGCAATCGGGATAGGGCCGCCGAAGTAAGAAGGGTCCGCCTCCCCGTAGACGCAGCTGGACTCCTTCACCTGGGGCAGCATGGAGGCAGGGATATCCAGCAGTTCCAGAATCTCCTGATCCCATTCCAGAGTATTGATATTAAAGAGCAACGTCCTTGATGCATTGGAGTAGTCGGTTACGTGCACCCTTCCCTTAGTCAGTTTCCAGATCAGCCATGTCTCCACCGTTCCAAATAAAAGTTCACCCCGCTGCGCCCTTTCTCTTGCTCCTTCTACATGATCCAGTATCCACTTGATCTTCGTCCCGGAAAAATAGGCGTCAATGATCAGTCCTGTCTTCTGCCTGAAAAACTCCGTAAGGCCCTTGTCTTTCAACGAATCGCAGAACTGGGCCGTCCTCCTGCACTGCCATACGATCGCATGATATACGGGCTCTCCTGTATTCTTATCCCATACGATCACCGTCTCTCTCTGATTCGTGATGCCGATTGCGGCAACATCCTTGGAATCAACGCCGATCTTATTCATCGCCTCAACCGCTACCCCCAGCTGGGTGGACCATATCTCGTCCGCATCATGCTCCACCCATCCTGGTTCCGGAAAATACTGGGTAAATTCCTTCTGTGCCACGCTGCATATCTCTCCCTTTTCATTGAATAGTATACAGCGGTTGCTTGTGGTCCCGGCATCCAATGCCATAATGTATCTTGCCATATCCTTCACCTCTCTTAGCACTTCTTGTAAGTTACTATCCATTGTACCAAATCGGCGGCATAATGGCTAGTCTGCCGCGACATTCCCACGGAAATGTATTCTCATATGCAACAGACCTCCCGCATCGCATCCGGCATGGCCCGGGATATCCTACCCGCCTCCGCATACCGTCAGAAACCGCACTTCATCTTCCGGCTTCACTTTTGTACGATAGTTATCAAGGGACACAATACTGATTCCATTCAGGGTAATCAGGCTGCGCCTGGCCTCTTTATAGGCCAGGCGTCCGTATTTTACGCGGATGGAAGCCAGACAGCCCTTTACATCATGGATATCGAATACTTCTTCTTTCCTGCCCGTAATCTCACGGAGCGCTCCGTAATAAAATATCTTTGACATGATCCATCACCTGATTTCAAAAATTTGCAAAGTTATTACCGATGTATCTTTAATTGCCATATTTTCGCCGCCGAAGGAGTTCCATCTTCCTTCCAGCCGCGTACCTTGTAATACTTGGGAAGCATTTTATCAAGGCGCACTACTGATTTTGGATTCTTATCCTGAGGAACTTTTGCAAGGCGGTCCGGCAGGCTGTCGTCATTCACCGTCAAACCTTCCCTGTAATTATAAAGCCGCTCAATATTGTACCCTCGTTCTCCCAGCTGCATGAAGCGTCCAGTCGTCATCTTAAGCCCGGTGATATGCTTCAGCGCTTCTGCATGGGGCAGAAGGAACATGGAATTAAACGGAAGGAGCCACGGCATGAATTTCCACATGACGCCTAGAACCGGCCTGACCCATATAAGCAATTTCCCGCACAGTTTTGTAAACCAGTGGGACGGTCCCAGCCTGAATAAAAAAGACGGAATCATGCTGTAGGCAGTGAAGAGGCAGAATCCTGACGCAGAGACAGCCTCCATGGCATTCTGCATGAGCACGGTAAGTTCAGGCTTGCCTTTCGTCTCAAGAGGATCCGTGGATAAGACTCCTACCGATTCCAGCAGCGCCAGGTATCCTCCGTTCAGGTGGCATCCGCCCCTGTTGGAAGTTGCATAGCCAAGTCCCATGCCTACAGATTTTCTTGGTTCATAGGAAGCCAGTTCCAATCCTTTGGCATGAATCGCGGCGTCCTTAGCGCCATATTTTTCAGCCAGCCATTTGGAGCCGTTGGCCAGTTCGCTATAGATTCCTTCCCTGCGGGCAATCTTTTTAATCATTTCAGGAAGGCCGGCGGCGTCGCCAAAGCTTACGCCAAAGTCCGCAATTCCCCGTTCTTTTAGTTCCATGGCAAATGCAATCGTCCCGCCAAGCGAGATGGTGTCCATTCCCATAAGATCTGCGATATAGTTGATTTCATTGATCGCGTCCAGATCTGCGCTTTCGATATTTGCCCCAAACAGGCCCACCGTCTCATATTCCGGACCTTTCACATCCTTGTCATAGACCCGGACTCTTCTTTCGCACCGGATCGGGCAACTTACGCACCCCATATTCTTAACCAACTTCGTATCAGCCAATGTCTCTCCGCTGATCTCTTCGGCCTTCTCGTAAAATCCCTTCTGGAAATTCCTGGTGGGCAGGGAGCAGGTGGCATTGGCCTTCGTGACCAGTCCTGCGCTTCCATATTTGGGAAGGGAGGTTCCGGTCATCGGATGGGATTGTAAGAAATGGACCCATTTTTCTATATGTTGATCAAGTTTTTCTTTATTATAGATGCAAGGAGATTTTGTACCGTATGCCGTCACCGCTTTAATATTTTTAGAGCCCAGGACCGCGCCGGCTCCGCATCTTCCGGCCACTCTTTCGCCCGACAGGACTCCCGCGAAGCTTACCAGATTCTCACCGGCAGGACCTATGACGATGGTACCGTACTGCCGGGGGAATTCTTTCTGTACCTGTTCTGTATCCATCCCCCAGAGATGCCCGGCTTCTTTTACATGGACATTTCCATCCAGGATCTCAATATAGGAAGGAGCCTTCGACTTCCCAGTCAGAATAATCCCATCGTATCCGGCCTTTTTCAGCATCATTCCAAAATTACCGCCGCAGTTGGAGGATGCGATGCCTCCAGTCATCACATTCTTGAACGTTATATTGAACCTGCTGGAAGACGGCGCTCCCGTTCCGTTCGCCGGCCCTGTATTGATAATGATCATAGCCTCTTCCGAAAGTGGATCTATGCCTGCGGGCGTCAGATCATAGAGAAGCTTTGCCGCTAATGTCTTGCCTCCGATGTAATATCGAAATGTCTCAGCATCAATTTTAAAACGCCGTACTTTTTTCGTTGATAGGTTTATTTGCAGATAAATGGGCAGATTCATTCGGCCTCACCTGCTTTCATATAGATTGCGTGAAGCGGACATGCCGACTCACAGATTCCGCAGCCCACACATCTTTCCGGAGCCGCTAGTTCGGCAAATACGCTGATGTCTCCCCGGTAGGATGGATCCGCTATTTTCAGCGCGTCTTTTGTGCAGTTCCAGACACACATGGAACAGGCACTGCATTTTTCTCTCAGGATAACGGGCTTTTTCCATTTGCTTTTTGGGACTTGCTCCGCCTGGTTCCCGGCTTGGTCAAGAATGGCTCCCTGGCCACAGGCTCTACCGCAGACGCCGCATTCCACACAGCGCTTCTCATTAATACGATGCCTCTCTTTTAACGTCCCTTCGACCGCGCCAACGGGACACAGTTTTTTGCATAATGTACATCCGATGCACTTTTCCGTTATAAAATAGGACATTCTTTCACCTCTCACTATTATTCATAGGTCCGGGCTATCCCACTCTGCCCGGAGAAAACCGGGAATGTTCTCAAATAAAATCATTTCTCTGAAAATGCATTTTTTCTTCACCTCAGTCAATTTTCTTATTATATCATCATCTCTTTAATTAATTATAATCCTTCTGCAATTTAATTGCGCTATAAATATATATTTAACGAACTGAAATCATTAAAAATGTCCGGCATTATTCCGACGCAAAAAGACCCTTGCAGAATGTACCTGCAAGGGTCTTGCCTGACGTGGGCGAGAGGATTCGAACCCCCGACCTTTTGGTCCGTAGCCAAACGCTCTATCCAGCTGAGCTACGCCCACACGACTATGAATCATTTTCACAGCGAAATTAATTATATCCTAGTTTGTCCTTAATGTCAATATCATTTTATAAAAAAGAGGAAAAGTATGCTTTATATAAAAACAGGGCAGATAACTCTGCCCTGAAAAAGATCGTTCTGTATATTATAAACGACTAAACAGTACAAACGTTAACTGCTTTCAGCTTTCTGCTGTCTTTTGGATCTGCCTCTACATCAAAAGTCACTGCCTGACCTTCTTCAAGAGTCTTGAATCCATCGCACATAATAGCTGAAAAATGTACAAATACATCTTTGCCGTCTTCTCCTGTAATAAATCCATATCCTTTTTCTGAGTTAAACCATTTTACTGTACCATTGTTCATTAAGCGGTACCTCCATATTCTAATTTTGTGCTTTTTGGATAATAAAAAAACGGCCTTTATTCGTAAATCATGTGGAAACGACTTACAAACATAGGTCCGATTCATACATTACCCGATTACATTTATTACTATATCATGTATTGCTTTAAAAGTAAATAGAAACTTTTCAAAAAACTGGCCTGTTTGTTTTCTTTGTATCTGGACTTTTTAAGCCATCCACTTTAGTGATAGTATAGTCTACAGAAAAGCAATTGCAATCTATAATACATTAAAGGATGTGAACCGACTTGACGAAAAAGATCGCTGTAATCAATGATTTGTCCGGATTCGGCCGCTGCTCTCTCACTGCGGCCATCTCCGTCCATTCTGCCATGGGCGTCCAGGCTTGCCCGCTTCCAACCGCAATCCTGACTGCACAGACCGGCTATCCCAGCTACTACTGTGATGACTACACAGACAAGATGGAGCATTACCGCGCCGAATGGAAGAAGATGGGGCAGCATTTCGACGGCATATACACCGGCTTTGTAGCCGGAGAAGCGCAGATCCGGCAGATTTTCAACTTCATAGACACCTTCGACAGCCCGGATACATTTCTGCTGGTAGATCCAGTAATGGGGGATAATGGACGTACCTATTCTATCTTTACTCCGTCCCTCCTGGCACAGATGAGAAGGCTTGCTATGAGGGCAGATATCATTACCCCTAATCTTACGGAATTCTGTCTTCTGGCGGAAGCGGATTATAACAAGATCGCCAACTTTACACAGATAGACCAGCAGCTGTCCGCCATCCGCGCATTGGGCCAGTCGTTCTGCCAAGACGGCCCCCGTGACATCGTCGTCACCGGAATCAATTTCACGGATGCTGACGGGACGCAGCAGGTAGGCAACCTATATATGAATCATAAGGATTCTTTTTTCTGCTCTCTGCCTTATGTTGGCGGAAGCTACTCGGGCACTGGGGATTTATTCGCCTCCTGTATCAGCGCGGGGATGGCCAGAAGCATTCCTCTCCCAGACATTATGCAAACTGCCGGACAGTTTCTGGAACTGGCCATCAAGGATACCGTAGCAGATGGAATCCCCCGCAATGATGGCGTAAACTACGAGAAATACCTGTCTTGCCTAATTCCGGAATGTAACAATTTTTTTAATCATAAGGAAGGATGATGAATTATGAAAACTACCAACAGGCCCGCTGCCCTCATCACCGTCACCGGCCTATTCGCAGCAATGATCGCCTTGATGACCGCATATATTTTCCACATACCCTATGGAGCGAACGGAGGATATATCCACTTTGGAGATGCTCTGATCTATATCGCCGCCGTCCTCCTGCCCCGTCCGTATGCCTTGGCCGCAGCGGCGATCGGGGGCGGGCTTGCAGATCTCATGACCGCGCCAATGTGGGCGCCCGCGACCATATTGATCAAGATGCTTATCACGCTTCCATTTACCAGCCATAGCACAAAGATGCTGGAGATGCGCAATATAATCGCTCCGCTCCCTGCCCTTTTCCTGTCCGCAACAGGCTACTATCTGGCGGAGGGCATCCTCTTCGGCTCTTTTGCAGCGCCGCTGGCTTCTCTTGCAGGAAGCGCCATACAGTCCGGCGGAAGCGCGGTTATCTTTCTTCTTACCGCGGCAGCGCTTGACCGAATCCATATAAAAGCCAAGACACAGCAGTTTTTATTCAGCAATCACTAAGATTACAGAAGGGAAGGATATACGATGGCTGATATTTTATACACTTACAAAGACCAGGTATATGCTAATATTACCAACAAATGCAACTGCCGCTGCCGCTTCTGCATCCGAAGCCACGAAGACGGCGTAGGCGATGCAGACACTCTCTGGCACAAGACTGATCCCACACTTGAGCAGATCAAGGAAGCTATGGACGCCTTTGACTTTGCCGGCTATAAGGAACTGGTCTTCTGCGGCTATGGAGAGCCCACTTGCGCGATCGATAACCTGGTCGCTTCGGCAAAATATGCAAAAGAGAAATATGGACTGTCCATCCGGGTGAACACCAACGGGCTGGCAAACCTATACTATGGAAAAGATGTCATTCCCCTTCTTGCACAAGCGGTAGATTCCGTATCCATCAGCCTGAATGCGCCTACCAGCGAGCAGTATAATGAAGTTTCCCGCCCACAGCTTGACAACGCGTTTGAAGGACTCCTTCAATTCGCAACGGAATGCAAAGGACAAATTCCTTCGGTGAAACTTACGATTGTAGATGTGCTGCCCAAGGAGGAAATCGAGGCATGCAAGAAATTGGCCGCCTCGCTGGATATACCACTAAGAATACGCAGATATGCCTAACGGATGTCTGCGAAATATGGGGGACGGAATATGGACAGAATATTAACTTATCAGATTGGCCCTTCCGAGGGAGGGCTTCGGATTGAGCAGTTTCTCCTGCGCAGAGGATACTCGCTTCAGAATCTCACCCAGTTAAAGAAAATGAAAGAAAGCGTGCTTGTAAACGGCCAGTGGCTTCATCTGAACCGCCGTCTTACATCTGGTGACGAACTGGTGATCCACATACAGGAACATGAATCCTCCAAAAATATTCCTGCGGTAAACCTGTCTCTGGATATTGTGTACGAGGATGAGGACATCATCGTCATCAATAAGCCTGCCGGAATGCCTATCCATCCCTCCCAGAATAATTACAGGAATTCTCTTGCCAATGCCCTTGCCTGGTATTATCAGGAACAGGGGAAGGCTTTCGTATTCCGGTGCGCGAACCGGCTGGATCGGGATACTTCCGGACTCACCGTTGTCTCCAAGCATATGCTAAGCGGCAATGTTCTGTCGTCCATGGCCGCCGACAGGATGCTTCACCGGGAATACCTGGCAATCTGCAGAGGCCATATCACGCCCTCTGCCGGAACCATCCATGCTCCTTTATCACGAAAGCCCGGCTCCATTATCGAGCGCACCGTAGACTGGGAGCAGGGAGAGACAGCCATCACCCATTATTGCGTCGTAGATGAAAAGAACGGACACAGCCTCGTCTCACTTCGCCTGGAGACTGGCCGCACACATCAAATACGCATTCATATGAAACATCTGGGCTACCCTCTCATCGGAGATTATCTGTATAATCCTGACATGGAATATATTGGGAGACAGGCGCTTCATTCCCATAAGCTTTCATTCCCTCATCCAATTACCGGGGAGGATATGGAATTCATCGCGCCGCTTCCCGAGGACATGCAATCGGTGCTGGATCCATAAACCTTAACAGGCCTTTTGCCTGGCTTATGATTTTCTTAAGAATCTTTAGAAATTTTTCTGACTGTTGACATACTTACGTCACATTTATTCCTTATAATAAACTTATCAATTAAAGAAGACGGTAGTCGTACTGAGGTGTCTGTATGATTACCGGACTTCGCCTAACAATACGTAAAATTTACATAGATTTTTTCATCCCCCTTTCGGGCCGGCGCATAAGTGCCGGCTCTCTCTCTGTGCAAAAAAATGAATAATTTTTACATTAGGTATTCCCTCAGACGAATCTCTTATGCTATAATCAGTACGTGGCTTCCATCCGAAGCCATACACTATGCAGCAGTGGTCGAGTTGGCTGAAGGCGTCTGCCTCGAAAGCAGAAGAGCCGAAAGGCTCCGGGGGTTCAAATCCCTCCTGCTGCGTTATATCCTGCCAGTACATCTCTTTCGGTACATGCAGGATATATTTTTCCAATAATTTCTTCCGTTTTTTTAAGATTCTTTAGAAACATTTCCGTCTTCTGACATATCTGCTTCACATTTTCCGGCTATAATAATCATATTAGTATCTTAATCCTCCCTATCATGAGCCTCTATATTCTGATCCATGCTCCCAGACCGGAATCCTTCCAGATCAAGCGCAATATAGACATAGCCCAGGCTCTTGAGATATTCTGCAATCTCCTTTTTGTATTCCATGACCACGTCCATAGCCTGGCAGTCCACCTCGATTCTGGCAATATCGCCATGAACTCTGACCCGTACATTGTAAATCCCAAGTTCCTTAAGATAAGACTCTGCGTCTTCCACCTTACGCATATCCGCATAAGTCAGCCTGGTTCCATAAGGGAATCTGGTGGCCAGGCAAGGCGTCGAAGGCTTCTTCGCTACGGAGATCCCATATTCTTTCGCAAGCAGCCTGACCTCTTCTTTGGTAATGCAGGCGTCCGCCAAAGGACTGATGATTCCCAGTTCTCTTATCGCGCGGATACCCGGGCGATAGGCCTTAAGGTCATCCGCATTGGTCCCTTCCATTATCCATCCTGCCTGCAGCTTAGCGGCCTCGCCCTGGATCTGCTCAAACAAATGCCTTTTGCAGCGATAGCACCGGTCTGTCGGATTGTCCGCAATCTGCGCGGTTTCCAGTTCATCAATCTTAAGTATCCTGAAATCAGCCCCAATCTCTTCGGCAACCCTTTTGGCGCTTTGCGCGTCACCAGACGGGTGCATCGCCGTATGAAGGAAGACTGCATACACCTTCCGATTACTTTTTAACGCCGCTTCGCAGGCAAGTTTCAGCAGCAGGCTGCTGTCCACTCCGCCGGAAAATGCAACGATCACGTCCTTCTTGGCATAGCCTTCCATCTGTCTTCTCAGGCACTGCATCTTCTCTTCGTTCCTTTTCATTCCCTTTCCTCTTCCTGCCTTCCTCTTAATCCCAGCCTGTTTATCTGGGCCGCAATATAGCCCGCCCCGTATCCATTGTCAATATTCACCACCGAGATGCCATTGGCGCAGGAATTAATCATGGTCAGAAGGGCCGACAGTCCATGCATGCTGGCGCCATAGCCAACCGAAGTCGGGACGGCAATAACCGGCTTATCCACCAGGCCTCCGATAACGCTGGCAAGAGCGCCTTCCATGCCGGCCACCGCGATCACGCAATTGGCCCGCTGTATGGTCTCCAGCCTGGCGAGCAGCCTGTGCAGCCCGCTTACTCCCACATCGTAAACGCGCTCTACGCAGGCGCCAAAATATTCGGCCACCTGGGCCGCTTCCTCCGCTACCGGAATATCTGCCGTGCCTGCCGTACAGACGGAGATGCGGCCTGCTCTTTCCTTTCCCTCATGTTCTATCTTCAGTATTCCTGACGTCTCATCATACTGCACCTGTGCGTATTTGCTCCTTATCAGTTCATATTGTTCCCTGGATGCCCTGGTGCCAAGGACTTCCCCTTCTTCCTCATACAGCCTGCCAAAGATCGCAAGGAGATGCGCATCTGCTTTTCCGGCACAAAATACGACTTCCGGGAAACCGGAGCGTATCTTCCTGTGGGTATCTAGCTTGGCATACCCCAGATCCTCAAAAGGCTGGCGTCTCAAGGCGCCTTCTGCTTCCTCAAGGCTCAGTTCCCCCTTCTTTAACCTTTCCAGTATCTCGCGTGTCTCCATAATCTCCTCCTGTATGTATGCATGCTATTCATCCTGTTTCTTGATCTCTTTCTTAATATTTTCCCAGACTCTTTCCGACATCTCCTTATACTCCGTCTCCTCCACGCCCTCTTCCGGAATGACATACTTTTCCAAATACTCCCATTCCAGGCTGGCATACTCCGGATACCGCTCCATAAATTCCGTATATTCAACGATCCTGTCCTCTTCCAGCATCCTCCTGGCCATCTTCATATATCCATTAAAAGAAAGGCCATGATTACGATTAGTCCTTGTCCCGTACGCAAATACTACGCGTATATAATATTTAATTTTGCTTAAAGAAATCCTTATCTTATTCATACACATATTTATACCACCATCTACTGTTTTTTAATATATGATAACTCATTTTGAGTTAAATCTCAACGTGATTGGTTCAAGTATAATAATATGTTTCCGATAGGAGGGAATTTGTATGACGTATCACGAAGACTTGTATATGATTTATAGAGATCGTCTTAGGGCGCTGCGAGAAGATAGCGATCTTTCACAGAAAACTATCGCGGATTATCTCGGCATTGGTCAGACTACTTATTCCCAATACGAACTTGGCAAACGTTCCATGCCAGTAGAATATATTATCAGACTCTGCCAGTTTTATAACGTTTCCGCAGATTATATGCTTGGTTTAACAAATGAGAAATAAAGATCTATTTTCGGATATTTGCAACCAACTTGTTAATGTCTACATGACTGCCGGAGCGAATAAGTTTCTACGAACCCTATCTTACTAACCACTTATTATTTTGCTTCTATCGCTTTCTGTTCTCTTAATTTTTGATTTGCTTTTTCTACATTCAATTGTGTAAGCAGTAAAGCTACCAGAATATTAATAATCATTGGGAGCCACAGATACATAAAGTGAAGCATATTAATACAAGACTGTGACTGTACTGCCAGTTTTCCATCGAAACCACCAAAGTCAAGTAACCATCCCACAATTGCTGTGCCAAGTCCACTACCAATTTTTAATCCCATAGAAGTACAGGAATACATCGTTCCGTCAATTCTCTTTCCATACTGTAAAAATGTATGTTCAGAGCACTCAGCTACTAATGCATTTAAGTTTCCCTGCCATGGAGCCATACCAATCGCTCCAATCGCTGTACCCACCAGCATAAGAGGAACACTTCCCATATATCCTGCAATGATCACAATTCCACGTCCAGCTGCTGCAATCAAATATCCAGAGAAGTTCAACTTATAATATCCTTTATATTTTGCTACCATTGCCGGTAAAAACGCAAGACCTATAATAAGCGCCAGATTTATCGCTCCAGAAAATGTTCCGAGCAGTTCTGCTTTTCCGAGTACGTATGTCATATAGTAAATTCCACAGTTTATAATTGCCGAATATGTCTGTCTGAGGATATCAACAACAAGAATTACGATATAATATCTGTTATGTATTAACATTTTAATAGATTCAATCAAACTGTATTTTTCTTCTTCGGATTTTTCCTCTCCATTTCTCAGTTCTTCCTCTGGAAGTTCTTTTACCGAAAATACAGTCAGTGTATTAGAAATCAAGCCAATAATCGCATAAATAATTGCGATTGTTCTCCAGCCTTCTGCTCCCCCGCCAAGTTGCTTAACCAATCCTACTGTAATTGTCTGAATAAGAAAACTTGTACCAAATGCGAACATGAAGCGGATAGATCCCATCTGCACACGTTCTTTTAAATTCTTTGTTACCAGTGCTGTTAATGTGGAATATGCTATATTATTTGCTGTATAAAATCCTGCATTTAATAACAGGTAAGTAATAAAGAACCATGCATACTGAGAAGTTTTTCCTAATGTAGTCGGAACTGAAAATGCTGCAACCAGTGTAATTGCACATCCAAAATATGCACCAAACATCCATGGCCTTGCTTTTCCCATCTTGGTATGTGTACGGTCAATCATTGAACCAAAAATAACATCCGAAACACCGTCGAGTACCTTCGATGCTGCGATCAGCGAACCAATTACACCAGCCTTTAATCCAACAGTATTTGTCAGGTAAATCATAATAAACGAAGATAAGAATGCAAATACCACATTGCCTCCTATATCGCCGGAGCCATATCCTACTTTGTTATACCATTTTAAATATCTCTTTTCTTCCATCGTGTTCACTCCCCTATTCATTTAACATTTTTTTCTTACTGCTTCTTCCATCGGAAGCCCGGTATCATAATCCAATTGTCTTGGTTCATATTCTTCATTCTCTCGCTGTCTTGTATATCCTTCATTTTCCCAGTCTGGAATAAAATCGGTTCTCCACGGACGCATACTCCACTGATATCCACGGTATAAATCTCTCGTATCGTTCATATGCTGAATCAGTTTATCATGTAATGCATTGCGCTCTTCTATATACTTCTTATCTTCGATCAGGTTGTTCATCTCATATGGGTCATTTTCCAGATCATAGAATTCATCTGTATCCAGAAGATGGATGACCAGTTTATAACGTTTAGACATTACTGCTCTCATAATCTGCAGTCCACCAAATCCATCATGATCTATCTCATATCTTGTAAACTCTGTAAATACTACATCATTAATTTCTTTCTCCGGGTTCTTAATCTGTGGAAGCATACTCTTTCCTTCCAGTAATTTCGGAATCGGGAGTCCAAAATAATCCAGAATCGTTGGTGCAATATCAATATGGGATGCCATTGCGTCTTCTACATATCCCCTTTCCCCACCTTTAATAATCAATGGAATATTTGCGACTTCTTTATATGCCGCTGCATTTTTAGAAAATAATCTGTGTGCACCTAGCATATCGCCATGATCCGAAGTAAAAATGACCAGTGCATCTGGTGCAACTTCCCGGATTTTATCTAAAACTCTTCCAATTTCATAGTCCGCAAAGGAATTGCATCCCAAGAACAGTGATAATCCATCTGACGGCTGGTTAATTTCATCTTCAGTTGCATGCAGATTCTTTCCCGACCAAAGTCTCTGCATAAATGGTTTTTTTGAAAGATCATCCTGAAAGTTCGGACAACTTTCAAATTTAAATCCATCAAACATATGGTTAAACGGCTCCGGACAAAGTGATGGTCCATGTGGTTCATCATAGGATACACTTAAAAAGAAATCTTCGTCCTGATGGTTTTCTAAATATTTGATCGCACGGTCTGAACAACGATGTGCATAAGTAAATTCTTCTGAGAAACCATCTTTATAACATTCTTTTGGATCTCTGGACCTTACTTTTTCCTCATCCGTCAACTCATCCAGATATGTTTTCATATCATACCAGTATTCCGGATCCCATCCTTCTGGACATCGCCCATTTCCAAAATAATCAGATCCATCCAGATGCCATTTTCCAATATACCCACATGAAATCCCATGATTGTGCAATCTCTGTCCAATTGTTTTAACATTATCCCCCATTGCAATACTGTTCGTTACCATTCCGTTCGTATGTGGAAATGTACCAGTAAAAATTGCACTTCTTGCTGGACCGCACACCGGCTGACAGGTATATGCATTTTCATAACGGATACCTTCTTCTGCCAGACGATCCAGATTTGGTGTCTTCATTTTCGGATTTCCATAGCATCCCACCATATCTTTCCTGGTCGTATCTGTCATCAGAAATATCACTTGCTTTTTCATCTTTCATCCTCCTCGATTTCAATTTATGATTGATTCTGCCCGTCACTTAATTGCATACTCAGTATAGTACCCCGATTGTAGTATTCCTATATCAGATTATGTGTTTCGTATGGACGATTCTGCTTTTCCAAAGGCAAGCGCTTGCTGTTGGGATACAATAGATAGGTAACATAAAAAAACAAGGATTCGCTTCGATAATAATCTAAACGAAGGGAGAATCCTTGCATGTCAATCTTATCACAGCAGAAATACCAACGTCAACGAATGGTTATATATACACAGAAACATTCTAAGAACTAAGACAGATCCGAAAGAGATTAAAAAAATATCAATGGACGGATTTACTTTTGGCTTCTCAGGAATTATGTGAAAAAGATAAGTGCCTGTGAAGTTGTCAATACTTTTGACTCATTCACAGAACGTGGTTCAAGAAAACCTTCTGTTGTATAAGGCTTCAAATACGGTATTGGGGGGAAGGTAAGGGGTGAACTCGCAATCATGTATCCGGAAAGGATGCCAGAGTAGCAAAAACCGCCGGAATGCCAAGACTAAATGCATGCCCGGATTATGGATTATCTTCCGGCCGCTCTTGACATACCAGTTTATTTCTGATATGTATTAACCAAGGACTTGACAGCGGAATCCGCCGTCAAGCCCCATTAATTATCATAGAAGATCTGAATTTACAGAAACCAAAGGCAAACGCCTGCTATCTTGACAGTATTTGAATATGAATATATGCGAAAGAGAGGGACCTCTATGATTAACGTATCAGGTCACTTTAGAAACGAACGAAGATCCATTGGCTTTGAAGATCATTCCGCTTCACTGTCTGTAAATTGCTGTGGCATGCAGATCTTTAAAACTAAGGATTATACGCAGAATCGTGCAGCTGGTCGTGTAGATTACCAGTTAATCTACATCCATAAAGGAGCTGGACATTATTACCTGCACAAAAAATGGGAAAATCTGAGTGCCGGAAATATTCTGCTGTTCCGACCACATGAGCCTCAAACTTATTCTTATTATTTTGAAGAACATCCAGAAATCTATTGGATACACTTCACTGGAAATGAATGTAAAGAAATAATCCAAAAATACAACCTGCATAACTGTTATATCGGTGAACATAGTTTATTAAAAACGCTATTTCAGGAAATAATTATCGAATTACAAATAAAGAAACCCTATTTTGAAGAGATGGTGTTAAGTAATTTCCTACAGATTCTTGCTACCATCGCACGTTCTCATCAGCAGATTCTCTCTCCTCTTGAGAATGATTTTTCCATAAACCGCCTTGTAATCCAGTTGAATCAGAAATATATGGATGACTGGAACATAGAGTCTATGGCAGAGTATTGTAAACTCAGTACCGGATATTTCTCACATCTCTTCAAGAAACGTATGGGGAGTGCTCCTATGAAATATCTCACAGAACTTCGTATAGAAAAGGCAAAAGAATTGATTGCTACTAATTCCATGAATTTATCAGATATTGCTCAAATGGTAGGATTTACCGACTCCCTTTACTTTAGCCGAGTATTTAAAAAGACTACCGGAATTCCTCCAAAAGAATTCCAGCAGTCTTTGCTTACTTCAAATACTCCCGACTGGTGGGCTGATTAATATTCAGTCCACTATTTTATTTTTTCAGCATTTTCATACCTCTTGATAGTTTCGTTTACTTGTTCTACTATTGATTATAAAAATGTTATGCCTGTCTGTACATGCACAAAATTATAAGCAATATGCACTTTTTCTCTCATAAACCATCAACAATTTACACGATTTCCAAGTTCCATGATTTGTTCATAACAATGTTCAAAAAATATTTGATATCCTTCGCAAAAGTAATTCAAATATCCGGAGTCCCCCTGCTCCCGGTTTCTCATACATCCGCCTCCGCAAAGTCTGTAGTACCTGCACTTTTTACATTTTAAATCAAGCTCCATTGAACGTTCCTCAAATCCTAACTCTTTACGTTTTTCATCAATCTCTGAAATAATGTCCGTATTCAGATTTCCCAGGTAAAAGTCGTCCAGCACAAAAAAATCACAAGGATACACGCTGCCATCCGCTTCCACTACATACTGAATTCCACACTGCCCCCTCTGTTCACAGGACTCAGCCATATACCCTGCTGCCAGCCCCACATAATTTTCAAACTGTCTGATATACGGATGACATCCTTTTTTCAGGTCTTCATACCATAACCCAAATAGTTCCATCAAAAACTTTCCATACTGTTCTGGCTTAATTGAATATGCAGTTTTTCCATGTTCTTCTCCATATGGATCCAGACAGGCAATATATTGTTGGTAATGCCATCCCTGCTGCCGGTAAAACGAATAAATTTCTTTTATATTTTCAGCAATCTTTGGTGTTACCACTGTTAAAATATTATACTCCACACCATATTTATCCAGTAACTTTGCAGTCTTATTTATCCGCTCAAACGTATCTTCCCCATTCTTACTGTGACGCATAGAATTATGTATCCTGGCAGTACCATCTACTGATAATCCAACCAGGAATTGATTTTCTTTAAAGAATTCACACCATTCCTTTGTAACTGCATATCCGTTTGTCTGAAATGCATTGATCACCCGTACATGGTTTCGATTATATTTTTTCTGAAACCAGACTGCCCTCCGGAAAAACTCCAGTCCACGAAGTGACGGTTCTCCGCCCTGCCAGGTGTAGCTCGCAACACCTTCTGCCTGAAGCATTGTTCTGCGAATCAAATTCTTTAGAGTATCTTCACTCATCATTCCATAGAATTCCTGCTCTCTTTTGGCTGCTTCATCACAGTAAAAACAGTAATCACATGTCATATTGCACATCCCGGATGCCGGCTTCACTAATACACTTATATTCCTCATTCTTTATCCTCCAATGAATGATATTCCAACCTTCATAACCCCTGCCAGAACCATAACCCAGATTGGATTCATCTTGATTTTCCGAAGTAATACGATGCATACCACAAAAATCACGACCAGACTCCATTTTGTTCCTGCCAGTGCAATGGCTGCTGCATTTCCCCAAAAAGCAGTAATTAAAATAGAAATTCCTGCTGAGGCAATCATCGCAACCACTGCCGGTCTTAGAGAGTTCAATACTCCCTGCAGCATAGCCATATTCCGATATTTCAGATACAATTTCGCAATAACTGTAACAATAATACAGGATGGTAAGATGCATCCAAAGGTTGCCACCAAAGCACCTGGAATTCCCGCAATCTTGATTCCAACAAACGTAGCTGAATTAACAGCAATCGGTCCAGGTGTCATCTGCGAAATCGTAATCAGATCGGTAAATTCTGACATGCTGAGCCACTTATGCGCCGTCACAACCTGCCCCTGAATCAGCGGCATTGCTGCATATCCTCCACCAAAACTAAACATACCAACTTGTAAAAAACTAAAAAACAACTGCAGATAAATCATTTTTGTGCTCCTTTCCTTACAAGGAAAGTCCGGATTACTCCAATCATTCCACAAGTAATGACTATATATATTACATTCACGCCATAAATGCAGGACGCTCCAAATGCACCTGCCATGATCAGTAAAGATAATGCGTCTTTACTCTCAACAATTCCTGCTCCCATTTCATAAGTCACTGAAGCAATCACTGCACCAACTCCCGCCTGCATTCCTTCCAGCATCTGACTCACAAGATAGTTACTCCGAAATGCATTGTAGCAAACAGATATCACAGATATAATCAGGAATGGCGGAATAATAGTTCCAACAATTGCAACCAGCGTTCCCAACATTCCCGCCAGCTTATATCCCACCACAATTGCTCCATTCACCGCGATTGCCCCTGGTGATGACTGCGCAATCGCTACCAGATCCAGCATTTCATTTTTTTCAATCCAGTGATAATCATCTACAAACTTCTTTTTCATCAACGTAACTATTACATAACCACCGCCAAATGTAAAGGCACTTAAATATAATGTTGAAATAAATATTTTCCATAGTACTTTTTTCTTACATTTCATAACTATCTTATCTCCCTTCACCGTCTCTTAGTATATCCTCGGTTGACACTTATGTAAAATACTATTATTATATGAAATAGATAACTTTTTCATTATGTATTTTAGGAGGAACGCTTATGACATTACGGCATTTGAATATTTTTGTTTCTGTATATGAGTACAACAGTATTACCAAAGCTGCTGATGCACTTCACATTGCACAGCCTTCTGTCAGTCTGGTAATAAAAGAATTGGAAGAATATTATGGAATTCAACTATTCGACCGGATCGGGCGTGGGATTACCCCTACAGAAGCGGGAAAAGAACTTTACAGCTATGCAATTCATATTGTCTCTCTCTTCAATGAAATGGCGCAGCGTATAAAAAACTGGGATAATGTTGGAACTCTGCGTATCGGTGCTAGCATTACAATCGGTACACACATTCTTCCTGGATTAATCAAGGAATATCAGAAAGACTTTCCCTATCTCAGAATCAAGGTAACTGTAAATAAATCAGCCACGATCGAACAACATATTTTAGATAATAAAATTGATATTGGGTTAATTGAAAACCAGCCTGATCATCCCGAGATTCTCTCTCAACCGTTTATGAAAGATAATCTTTGCGCAATCGTTCCAAACGAAGATCCACTTTCTTCTAAGGCGTATATTACCCTTGAAGAACTGGCTTCACGTCCATTTCTAATGCGTGAAAAAGGAAGTGCCGGGAGAGAAATTCTGGACGCCTGCTTTTCTTTAAAAAATATTCATGTAAACCCTTTATGGGAAAGTTCCAGTACTCAGGCTATTGTAAAAGGAGTTTCTATGAATCTTGGTGTTGCTGTTCTTCCTTATCTTTTAATTAAAAGAGATATTGAAGAACATAACGTCAATTACCTGCCGTTTAAAACCCCGTTAACTCGAAATCTGAATATTATTTATCACAAAAGCAAATACCTCACCCGCAACATGCTTTCATTTATTGGACTTTGCAAAAAAGTGGGCAGGAGTCATTTGGTGTGCATCCCGTCAAGTAGACAATTGAATAAATATAAGATTAGTGGACCTGTTGACAAACTAAAGAAAAATGACTTTCTGTATGGTATACTTATTATATCAATTGCAGGAGGTTACTTTTTATGATGGGAATACAAAACGGACAAATCCAAATAATAATCCTTGATATAGATTCCATGATTCCAGAGAATCATCTTCTGAGACAGATTAAAAGTAAACGTCAGGCGTATGGTTTGACGTTTACACATTAACCAAGTTTGAACAGACTATGAATGACTAAGGGCTGACTTGCGAATGATATCCATTTTATAATAAAAATAGTGTCTTCGACACTTCAACTCCCCTGCCCCTCAATCATGAGGGATAGGGGTTTCTTTTTGCTTCATTTTGCTTCATAATGGTCTTATGAATATCTTACAAAAAATTTTTATCGAACATTATGAAGAAATGATTTATCTTCAACATCCTCGTGATGCTATTGTTGAGAATGTAGAAAAAATGATTCATTGTGGCGATCCATCTTATGGTGGCGCCATGTATATTTGTCCCAATTGTGGTAATTTCAAATTTACTGCTTTTCGTTGTCATTCTCGCTTCTGTCCAACTTGTGGTAACATGTATTCCATTGACAGAACTACTGCTATGTCTTTTAAGATTATTGATGTACAACATCGGCATTGTGTTTTTACCATTGATGATTCTTTGCGGCCTTTTTTTCTTAAAGACCGTTCTCTTCTTAACTGCCTTTTTTCGGCAGTCAACAGCGTGATTTCTCGTATGTTCCATAAAGAAAATAAATCTGAATTATTTACTCCTGGATTTATTTGCGTCCTTCATACCTTTGGCAGAGATTTAAAATGGAATCCTCACATTCACTGCCTTGTTTCTGAAGGTGGTGTTGGTAATACTCTTTCCTGGCGACACTTCAAACATTTTAACTATCATTTTTTACGTGATGCGTTCCAAACTGCTCTTTTAAATGAACTCCATCAAAAAATAGGTCCAGCTTTCAAAAAAGTAAAATCTGCTATCTATGCAAAAGATAAAAATGGTTTTTATGTTCGCGCCATGCCTAACAAGTGTAATCCTTCTCAGGTTATCAAATATATCGGTCGTTATCTTGGCAGACCTGTTATTGCTACTTCTCGCATTGATTCTTACGATGGTGATTTTGTCACCTTCCATTACAACCGTCATGAAGACAATAAACTTATTACAGAAACTGTTCCTGTTTTGGAATTCATTGACCGCTTAACACAACACATCCCTGAAAAACATTTTAAAATGATTCGCTATTATGGTATTTACGCTCGTCACCGTAATTCTGACAATTTTTTACGAAAAGCCATTTCCAGAGAAAAACATAACTTTTTTCTTTCACTCAATAGGTGGCGTGATTCAATCTTACATTCTTTTGGTTACGATCCTTTAAAATGTCCGAACTGTGGAAAAACCATGCTATTTTTAGAACTATATTTTAATCATAATCCTGTTCCTTTGCATGAATTATACGAAAAGGCTATGCAAAAACATAGATGTCGTTCGCCTGCCTCGTTTTCATATCTTCCAAAACCTCTTTTCTCATGATAAACTCAATATATCTTAAGAACGGAGGCCACACTATGAAACGTATAACAGAAGCAGAACTCGCAAAGGAACTAAGGGAACAGTACATTAAAAATCCACCAGAAGGTATGACTTCTAAAGAAGTCCATGACATGAGTGACGACGAACTTCTGGATATGGATTATTTCTTACATGAATTTGATAACCTTGATGATGACGATTTTGGTGAAGAGGGCTTTTACATCTTTTAATCCAAACCGTCTGATTCACTATGCCCGCTTTTGAGCGGGCTATTTTAGTCCCCAAGTTCTCCGAAAGGAGAACTTTCCTATAAAGAAATAAAGGAAACGCTTGTAAATTCAACGTTTCCTTTACCTTTAAATAATGCCGCAGACCGGAATCGAACCATTTTAAGCAATCACAAATACTGATAGAAAGGGGCTTTGAGGACTTCATCACGGTCTGGGTGTTCAAAAAGTGTTCAAAGGTTTTTCATTCACAAACCGTATTTTTACTTGTAAAATGCTTCAATAGCTTGTACTAAGAAATCAGCGGTACCTTTACCATATTTCTCATCAGTCATAGACTTAATTCTTTCGTTGCGATAATACTGTGCCTGTGCCAGCATAAAACCTTGTTCTTCTTTTATTTGTGATAACTGTTTCATAAGTAAGCCATACTCTTCAACGATTTCTTGAACTTCCAAAGAATTTACATCACAACCTTTTTTTGCAATTAGCCTTTGCAAAACTGCTTCTATTCGTTTGTTGTAACTTTCAGCTACGTCTTTGCTAATAGGATTGTTAACTACTGATAAATATTTTTCTTTTCCTCCATACCACTCAACAACTTTGGCATAGCCTTTCTGCATTTCTTCCGATGAGACTACCTCAATATAATGCTTTTTCCATTCTTCAACACTTCCAAACTCTTTGATAGCAAGTTCTTTCATATTGTCGGGCATATGTTCAAGCATAGTTTGAAACATTTCTTCCACTTCTGTTTTACTGAAAATTGCAAAATCCATTCTATTCTCTCCTTTCAGAATGTCATCAATGCTGGCAATCAGACGTTCCATACGTTCTTTCTTTGCTACCAGCATTTTTCTCTGCATTTGCAGAATCTGGTTTCTTTCAAGAGCCGGGTTGTCCATAACAGTTTTGATTTCTTTCAAGGGAATATCAAACTCACGGAAAAACAAAACCTGCTGTAATGTTTCCAATGCCTTATCGTCATAAAGCCGATATCCCGCATCACTTTTCTCTGTTGGCTTTAACAATCCAATTTCATCATAATAGTGAAGCGTGCGAACGCTGATACCTGTTAAATCTGATATTTCTTTTACTGTCCTCATAACTGCTGACCTCCTGTTCCTGATAAGATAACTTTAATCTATGACGTTCCGTGAGAGTCAATAGTTTTCAATTCAATAAATTGATTTTTCAAATGATATTTTTAAGGAAATGTCGCACGCACGCTTAAATGAAAAGCAAAAATCAGCCTTGCAAACCATTGAAAAGCATTATGAATTAGAGAATTATATTTAGTAAATAAAAGATACATAGAACAAAAAAGATAACATGAAAGATATTTGACAAGGCGAATATTCAGGTAAAGGAGGGCAGACAATCTTATCCGTAAAGATAAGCAATTATGTTCTATGTCAAAACGCCACTTTATACAGTTGACAGACGTACAGAAGCGATTACACGCTTCTATTGAAAACTTGAGATTATATATGGAAAATGCTACACTTCCTTCAGCAGAGATGGCACAGCATATAGATATGACAAGAAAGCAAAAAGAAAAACTGGTAACTGCTATTTATTTCAAAGACAAAAAAGGAAAGGATTTTTATACTTGTACAGACGGACGGATTAAGTCTTACAATCCACAATTTATTGCTACAAGCAGAGAACAGTTGATAGACAAGTTATATGAGTATTATTTTGACAATGTACTGGAAGATGTCTATAAAAACTGGGTTCAACATCGTTCTGAAACAAAAATTGTGTCGGGAAAGACGATTGAAGAAGACATTGGGATTTGGAATCGTTTTATTGCTGGTTCTGAAATAGCCACTATGCAGATTGTGGATATTCAGCCAAAGGATTTGATGAAATTGTTTCAATCGTGGACTGGCAACGGACTAATTACCCGAAAAGATTTTAATAATCGAAAATCTGTGTTAAATGGTATTTTCAGATATGCGGTGCTAAATGAGATTATCACTTACAATCCGATTACTTCTCTTCCGTGCAATGATTTGAAGTATAAAATACCAATGGCAAAGAAGAAAGCCTACACAAAAGAAGAACGCTCCGCACTGCTTGCTTATTTAAAGAGTTTAGAGCCGGACGCTTACATTCTTGCAATTATGCTTGCGTTCTACGGAATATTCCGAATTGGTGAAATCAAAGCATTGTCATGGGATAACACAAACGAGAATGTGATTACCATTCAACATCAACTTGTGGAGGAACGGATATTACAGGAAGATATGACACTAAGCGAACCGCAAAGAATGAAGGCAGACCATTGACAACAGATTCATTTAACCGTCGTTTAAAGAAATATTGTACAGAGATAGGAATTCCCTATCTATCAAGTCACAAAATACGTTTTACGGGTGCGTCCATGCTCTATGATGCCGGAGTAAAGCCGATTGATATTCAACCACTTTTGGGGCACTCTACGCTCACTATGACGCAACATTATATCGGTCAGCGTGTAGCAGAAAGAGATACCTCGCAAATGGCGAAGATATTGGCGTAAGCCTTGTATTTACGGACTGTACAACTTTGTACAACTTTTCAAAGAGAATGAAAAATGCTTCAAACCCTCCATTTACAAGGGTTTGAAGCACCTTAACCAAATGCCGCAGACCGGAATCGAACCGGTACGGGAGTATAAGTCCCGCAGGATTTTAAGTCCTGTGCGTCTGCCAGTTCCGCCACTGCGGCATATGGGACCTATAGGGCTCGAACCTATGACCCTCTGCTTGTAAGGCAGATGCTCTCCCAGCTGAGCTAAGATCCCATAAAAACAAACATAATAGCCTTGCCTCAAAGTTAAGATAACTTTGTCAAGTCGGCAGGCTGCGGCTTTCTCATCAGGCTTTTAACTCTTGCCAAATGATCATGCCGACGACCCAGAAGAGACTCGAACTCTCGACCTCCGCCGTGACAGGGCGGCGCTCTAACCAACTGAGCCACTGGGCCAGATAATGGACCTTCGGGGACTCGAACCCAGGACCGATCGGTTATGAGCCGATTGCTCTAACCAACTGAGCTAAAGGTCCAAAATCATAAAAGTCCCTTATAGGACTAAGCCGATGATCGGACTCGAACCGATAACCTGCTGATTACAAATCAGCTGCTCTGCCAATTGAGCCACATCGGCGAATTTCAAATGACTCCGACGGGAATCGAACCCGTGTTACCGCCGTGAAAGGGCGATGTCTTAACCGCTTGACCACGGAGCCATTATAGCCTGTTCCCCGGAAATATCGACAAATAATTCCTTGAGCGACCGAGTTATATATTATCACATGGGCATACTTTTTTCAAGCCTTTTTCTAAAAAAACCGAAAAAATGTTACTGTCAAGTAATCGTTGGCAACTTTCTTACCGATTTATCTTTTCTGTTCAAATAAGTTCTTTTTCTGGCTTCTAATACCCCACCATGTGCAGCAATCGTTTTCGCTCTCCTTGTATCTTTCCATCCAGTCCTACCACATGCCCGACTGCTGGATATTCATAGCCCTTTCCGTCTTTCTTCGGTGCCTTCGCTGACATCAGGATCTCTCCATATAGCTCTTCCACTTTTTCTTCTTCAAATACCGGCCTACGCACACGTTCTGTCACTTCATACAGTTTCCCACTGCATTTTTTTGCCAAGATCTTCGCCAGATGGTTCCCGCCCCGTCGGCTCCAACTCCTGTGCCCATGTTTCATCCGTTTCGCAATCACACTCCACACATGGTTCTCCATTGTCCCCATGTTCCGGTATTCCACCCCTTCCGGCGGTTCCGGCAACTCAAGCCCCTGAGACTGATATGACAAAAGTCCTTCCCGGTTATTCTCATAATACCGGATCAGTTCTTCTGCATCGTCAATCTCACTATCATCACTTAGACTGTTCCGGTAGATCTCCAGATACCGGAATAATTCTTCAATCTCTTCTTCTCTTAGAAGTTCTAAAACGGCATCCCGAGCAGTTTCTTCATGGATCTTTTCTTTTACGGCTTTATTCCGGTGGAATGGATCCAACTGGAAACACGTGCTTTTATCTTTTACTTTCTTAATCCATGACGCCCCATCTGCATTTAAGATCCTCTGGCTTACTTCATCCAGATTAAACTCCTGTGCAATCACGGCCTCCCGGTATTCCTGAAATTCTTTTGCTTTTGAAAATCCGGCAACCACCACTTTATTTTCCAGGGCATAACGATCCGGACCGGTCCTTCTCCATCCATCATAAGCAATCCCGATCTTCATCTCTGCCTTATCCTGCTTTTCCTTCTTTCTATCTTTGCCCTGCAGCCTGATATAAACACCATCTGCTTCTTCAAACAGAACAGGAACCTCTCTTTTCCCTTTTACATGCCCTCTCTTATATTCTTCTGTCAGCTCTGCTTCTTCCTCGCAGACTTTTTCCCCTAGTGTCTGGATAACATTCCATACTCCCATTGCGCTGATGGTCTGGCCTGTCATCTCACTGACCTCTAACGCGCACTCTCTGTAAGATAGTTCCGTAATCCCTTTCACCAGCAGTTCCGCCATGTTCGTTGATATCAGGCCTACATGATCCAGTTCCAATGTTTCATCCAGCAGATATACAAAACACCTGGTTCCGTCTTCCTCATTCACTTCATAGACAATTCTCTGATAGGTCACTTCGCCATACACGGTTTTTATGGTTGTCTACCTGGCTCCCTTATTCCGATACTTCTTCTTATCCCTGTTTTCCATCAGCATCCGATCATACCGCTCTAAGAATTCTTTTGTAAACTTTCTTCCGATCTGGCAGACCCATGCAAAAATATTTTTCTCCAACTCCTTGAATGTTACGCCGTTTTCCTTTATCATTGAATTCATCATACAGACTCCTTATGTTTTTTTTCGTCAATTAAACAATAAGATAAATCTGTATGATTGGGAAGAGGTTTCGGTCTCTTCCCTTTATTTTTGCCAATGATAATTATACTCTAAGCGAAAAAATCTTACTCCTTTTTTTATGACGTTTTCCCTGCTCCTTTACCTTTGGATAACTTGCTGCCTATATACTAGCACTCCCGGTTCTACCACACAGAAAGCCAGATTGCTGATTATGTTCTCAACAATTTCAGGGAAGTATGCTTTATGACCTCGACTGATTTGCTGAAAAACTGTAAATAAGCCATTCCTCCGTCATCCGTTTCACAAAGGATCTCGGCTATACGGAATTCCAACGCGCAATCCGGGCACAATACAACGACTATATTGATAACTATTCTGATACGCCAACGATACCTACCGTCAAATTGCCCCTTTGCTCCCCTTATCATAAAAATATTGCGGCAAAAGGAAAAGGACTAAAATCAATCCGATATCAGCCCACATCCCCATGTCTCCAAATTAGTTTGAAGTCCCGCCGGATTGCGCAAGGGGAGATAAGGTTGTCTTTTTCATACAGTTGTCCTCCATCAAGGTCTCTTTGTTTACTTCTTTGATTCTCCTTTATTCTAGGAAAATCAAATTCTCTATACTAGGTAATTGTTAAATGATTTCTTGCCAGCAGATGGACGTATACAGAGCGCCCATAGGTAAGGAGAAAAAAGGTCAGTATCCAGAAAAATTCCGGAATGACATAAATGTCAGATTTTGGGGCGCACTTATAGCCCTCAGATTTAAGAACTATGATAATTGAATACTTTTTCAGGCAACCAGTGGTTTTAAACTCCGGATATACTCTGGACAGTTCATGCGAAATGCTACAATCACGGTAAGCTGGCTGGCAATTCCGGCAAGAAAGACATCTGCTTTCGTGGTTGCATGGTTTCTGGTGTGCTTACCAGCAATGCACATATTGGTTTTGAAGTGGTTGATGGCTCTTTCTATGGAAGTTCTTATTTTATAGAGGGCATCCCATTCAATGGTATCACGTTGAATCCCCGGAAACATGCGAAATTCCATGTTTTCATAGGTGTAAGTAGTTCTGCCCTTCTTAGCTGTACTGCAAGGATGCTCACACTCACAGATCCATTGTCCGTTTTTCATGCGAACTTTAGGACAGCACCATTTGATACGGTCGGAACGCCCTTTTTCACTCGTAATGCCACAATACTTCATGGCCAGCAGGGGGGCATTAGGGCAAGTGGGATATCCGTATTCATTGTAGCCCACTTTCTTAAGAGGACTTTCGTTACGCGGGTTGTATGGGATCAGTACTATCTGGAATCCAAAGTCATTTTTCAGGAAGCCGTAAATGTCAGCAGAATCAAAGGCGGCATCTCCCAAAAAAGTATTCGGATGAAAAGTAGGGTGCGCGGAAAAAAAGTCAGAGAGAACCGGCTTTAAAGCGGCAGAGTCACTGATGGTTTTATCCTCGTCCGGGGAATCCGATTTTTTCTCAACAGGAAGTTCCGGATGGGCAGCCTTGAAATCATCATCAAAGAATACGATGTCCCTGACGATACCAAGACCTTTCGTGAGGATACCGAATTTATCGGCGTAGCAGAAATGCCCATTGATATACATCTGCTTTGCATCAGGACAGGAAGCAGCCTGTGAAGGCATAAGCCCGTATGCCATCTTGTAAGGATCCACCTCGGGTTTGTCTTTTAAAAAGATTTTAAGCGTTTGATCAGAGCATTGAGGGTTTTGGGATTGTTTTCGTTAACAAAGAGCTCAACACCAGAGGTGTCAAAGGTAAGGATCTGAGCAAGGGAAGAGTCGATGAGTTGGCAGATTGGCCCCGTAAAATCGACCATTTGCCGGAACATAAGTTCAATATAGGGTTCAAAATTTTGCCGAAATCTGGTGAACAGAGGAGCATCGGGGACCTTGGAAAAGCCGCAAAAATGGCGAAGCTCCTTACAGAGGGACAGAAAAAGAATAAGCAGCGAATCTGTAGGGATAGAAAAAATCTTCTGAAGGATGAGAGCAGAAAGAAAGCCGGATAAAGGATAAACCCTGTTACGACAAAGGTGCTAATAGAAAGCATTGGTAAAGACAGAAGGGATGAATTCGTTTATATCGAAATGCTCATCCAGAAGATGGAAGAAGGAAGGCGTGTCTTCCATAAACATGTCCTGGCAATCTGAAAATGTATTTTTTAAAGAAATCTGACGATATTTAGTAGCCATAAATTTTCTCCTCCGTAGATGTGTGTGGTGGTTGGTGGTACTTCTATTATACCATTTGCGGAGAGAAAATTTATATAAACAAAGCAAGAAAACCCAGTAAAATCAATGGGTTTGGGCATTTAACAAATATCTAAATACTCTATACAATAAGGAGAACACTAACTTTTATGTATGTTAAATTAAGTAAATAAAATATTTATAAAACAAGATTCAGAAGATTGCAGAAATTGCGTGCAAAAGTTAAAGCAGCTGGAGGAATCCGTTCATGGAAAATTTGTAAAGAAATGATAGATGCTGGCGCCAATAGAATTGGAACCAGCAGTTCATTATATATTTTAGAGGAATTCAAGCAAGAAATTATTCATTCCTATTTTGACTGCCCGTAATATGCATTCGCACCATGCTTCCTATAGTAATGCTTATCCTGCAGTTCCTGCGGCGCCAGCTGTACGTGCGGCTTTATCAGTTCGCACCGCGCTGCCATTTTTGCGACTTCTTCCAGTACAACTGCATTGTGTACTGCTTCGTGCGCATCTTTTCCCCATGTGAAAGGCCCATGGTTTTTGCATAAAACAGCTGGCGTTGCAAGATAGTCCAGTTCACGTCTTGCATACTCATCCGCAATCAAGATCCCGGTATTTTTCTCATATGCTGTCTCAATTTCCTCCTTTGCCAGATTTCTAACACATGGTACGCTTCCGTAAAAATAGTCTGCATGTGTTGTTCCGTAACATGGAATATCTCTTCCTGCCTGTGCCCAGCTTGTGGCCCACGGAGAATGTGTATGTACCACGCCTCCAATCTCCGGAAATCGATTATATAATACGACATGTGTAGCTGTATCCGAAGACGGATTATATTCCCCTTCGATCTTATTCCCATAAATATCCACTACTACCATATCATCCGGAGTCAGTTTATCATACTCAACTCCACTCGGTTTGATTACCAACAATCCCCGTTCCCGGTCTATTCCGCTTACATTTCCCCATGTAAATGTGACGAGGCTATATTGCGGGAGCAGCATATTTGCCTCATAAACCTCTATTTTCAATTCTTTTAACATATTCTACCTCTTTTATGCCTCCGGTATTTCATATCCCCAATCTTTTCGGATACCATCTAATATCTCCAAAACTTTTACGGTTTCAGCATGCAGCATTTCCGGACACTCCACTGCTTTTGAACGGATTGCTCTTGCACAGGCCTGCACTTCATATTCGTAACCGCTGATCTGTTCTGGAACTTTGATTGCTCTTACTTCTTTATAATCCGCATCAAACACTTTAATTTCTTCCGGATTATTAATATTTGTGATTTCAATATATCCCTTTGTACCAAAAATAGAAGCATTACGATTCTGTACCGCATAAACGTTCGACTGCAGTGTCGCAACTTTTCCATCCGGGAATGTCATAATAATACTGTCGATCATATCTACGCCGTCTTTGAATGTTGCTTTTGATGTGATCTCCGCATCTACTTCGCCAAATACCATACGTGCAAAATGGATCAGATACAGTCCGCAGTCAAGCAATGCTCCTCCTGCCAGATTGATGTTCCATATACGCGGCACCTGACTGAGTTCATATCCCAAATTAGCAGTAAGTGAGGTCACTTCCCCGATTTCCCCGCTTTCGATAATACTGTTTATAATTTGGCGTGAAGGCATATATCTTGTCCACATTGCTTCTGTAATCAAAAGATTTCTAGATTTTGCCAGTTCAAATAATTGTTTTGCATCTTTTGCATTTACACAAAATGGTTTTTCGCAAAGTACGTTTTTCCCTGCTTCCAGACAGGCTTTTGCCGCTTTATAATGAAAAGAATGTGGTACTCCGATATAAACCAGATCCATATCTTCTTTTTCAAGCATTTCATCGTATGATCCATATGCGTGGGGAAATCCATATTCTTTTGCGAAAGTTTCTGCTTTTTCTTTATTGATGTCTGCAATCGCACATATTTCCACATTGTCCATGCCTTTTACTGTATTTGTCATTTTTACTGCAATGGCTCCCGCGCCAATAATTGCCATTTTTAACATGTATTCTTCCTCCTTTATTGTTGTTTGTCCAGAATAGCCCGCATACTGCTATTTGCAAAGCAGATATCTTCTTTCCACGTATCCTGACCGACATCCCACAATTCCGTGACGTAACGGCGGATACCGTTTTTCCATGCTTCTTTTATAATACGCTCAAATTCTACATGTCCCGTTCCAAAAGGTACTTCACGGAAAATTCCTGTCTTTGATTCTTTCAGATGCAGAGAAATCATGCTTCCTCTTCCGAGAGAAATATCTTCGCAAACGTCATGATGGTGCAATTCTGCTGCATTCGTAACATTTCCTGAATCGGGATACATATTCAGATATGGTGAACGGATGATTCTCACATATTTCATGCCTTTTTCGACCGTATTCATGAAATCATTTTCCATTGTTTCCATACCAAGTACAACGCCTTCTCTTGC
Source organism: [Clostridium] scindens ATCC 35704 (assembly GCF_004295125.1). NCBI lineage: Bacteria > Bacillati > Bacillota > Clostridia > Lachnospirales > Lachnospiraceae > Lachnoclostridium > [Clostridium] scindens. The sequence continues at coordinate 396,542 of NZ_CP036170.1, forward strand.
TGCAATTTCTGTTCCTTCCCGTAAATTTTTCAGAAATAACTGTTTCGTCTCTACTGTAGATTCTCCGTAATAGATGTCGTATCCCGGAATCATGACGGTACGAATTCCCAAATCAGAAGCCAGAAGAATCGATTCCTCCATGATTTCTTTCCCTCTGCTGCGTTTTGTTTCATCCGGATCTCCCAATGCAAATTTTGTCAGCGCACTTACGCTCATGGACCGGATTGGAATTCCCGTTTCATACATGGTATCAACCAGATTCTTCCTCTCTTCGCTGCTCCTATATATCCACTGGATCTTTTCCTCACTTGCATCTATGCACATTTCTACATAATCATATCCACATTCTTTTGCACATAACAGTTTTTCTTTCCATGTCAACGTTCCTCGTATTGCTTTTTCGTAAAGTCCAATCTTATATCGCTGCATTTTGCTGTTCCTCTCTGTATCTAATTTTTAAAGCGATCCCATGCACTTGACAATCCGTCGATCACCGCTCTGTATGTATCGTATTTTTTTTCATAGATTTCTCTGTAGTCCGGTCGAGGCTGTATTGTCTTTGTAATTTTTACGGTACGTGCCACCGCATCCTGATAGTCTTTATAAATTCCGGTCGCAATACCTGCTGCCATTGCTGCTCCCTGTGCACCCAACTCTTTGTCTTCAATCACATCAATCGGAATCTGAAGAGCATCTGCAAAAATCTGCACCCATACATCTGAATTGGCAGCGCCTCCGGACAGACGGATACTCTTTGGTGTATCACAGTTTTTCAGAAGTTTCTTTATATGTGTGATATGCGAAAATACAATTCCTTCATAAACTGCCAGCAGCATGTGCTTTTTATTGTGAAATGCCGTAAGTCCTACAAATGTTCCTTTTGCAAGCGGATCTTCATTTGAACCGTTCAGAAACGGCAGGAAAATCACATTGCAGTCCTGTGGTTCAATGGATCCTACCCATTCATTTGTAATATCATATACAGATTTTCCGGCTGCCCTTGCCTCTTCTTTTTCGTCATTCATAAGATTTCTTATAAACCACTCCATGTTACCCGCCGAAGTAGGACTGCTTTCTTCCACAAGATAATAATCCGGAATACAGAAAAAGGAATTTAAATCCACGGTTCCGTTTGTTACCGGATCTTTTCTGATAAATTCATTAATACTCCACGTACCCGCAATCATACACATCTGATTCTCATCGCATAATCCGGAAGCGATTCCGCATGCGTTGACATCAAACATTCCGGCTGCTACAGGCGTTCCCTCCGGAAGAAGTGTTTTTTCACTTGCTTCTTTTGTTACATATCCGCAAATATCCGCGGAATACCGCAGAGGCGGAAGTTTGTCATAACATTCTTCAATCCCGAACAGACGCATCAATTCTCTATCGTGCTGCTTTGTTGTAAGGTTGACCATATTGGATCCAGAACAGTCCGTATATTCACTGTATGCTTCTCCTGTAAGCATATATCGGATATAGTCTTTTACGGCAAATATATATTTCGTCTTTTCCAGAACTTCCGGTTTGTTTTCTTTTAACCATGCAAGCAGTGCTACCGGCTGAACAGCCAGGATTTCCTGATATGTTTTCTCATATACTGCCTTGTTTGTACCGTCTTTATACCATCTTTCCACCTGTGACCACGCTCTTGTGTCGGTAGAGATGATCCCATTGTAGGAAGGCTTTCCATCCTCCCCTACTAAATACAGACCCTTTCCATGTCCGGAAAATGACACACCTGCAATCTCATTTGGATTGATTCCGCTTTTCGTTATTGCCTGTCTGCATGCCTGCACATTAACTTCCCACAGTTCATCCATATCTCTTTCGGTATATCCCGGCTTTGGTGTAATTGTCCTTGTCGGCACACTTGCAACTGAAATCTGATTTCCTGCTTCATCAAACAAGGCAGCTTTCGAGAAAGTTCCACCATTGTCAATTCCCATTAAATATTTCATTTCGATTTACCTCTTTGCTCATTACATTTTGAGAAAGGCCAAACATAATTCTATTTAAACTTTCTCCATAAGTCTGCCGTTTCCTTAGCTGTTTAGTTATTTGGTTCTGTCGGAACACCCGGACAATTAGGTCCGAAATGTTTTAAAAGAACAAGCGGTTCTACCTGGCTCAAATTTGTGATTTTTACGCCGTCTATAGCTGCTTTTTCAGATATGAAAAATTCATCTGTACTTTGCTGCCCGAAATGCAGTAAAGTAGCGGATTCACAATCATAAACACCAAATTTTCCATGTCCCTGGATGGTAATACAGCCGTAAGCCGCACCGTCTTTGATCACTACGGTCTGTCCCGGATTTACTGTCAACTCTTTTGCGGCGATGTACGGATTGGCATACACAATCCACTTCTGTGTATAACCTTCTGTCTCTGTTTCTACTACCGGGCGACGGAAATAATGCTTTCTGTAATGCGGATCAACATTCTTCTCCCAGTCAAGAAGGTTGAATACCGCATCAATACCATTATCATCCGGCGGACATTCCTCATTGAGCATTTCCGGTGGATATACTTCTCCTGATACAATATTTTCGTATACAGAATTGACGTCGGAATTCCACTGTGGTTCATATGTAAGAACAGATGCCGGAGCATGAATTACTCCTGCCGGTGTATACCAGCCAGTTCCAAGTTCGATTCTGTACGCTCTTGAAATATCCGTTATTCTGGTATCATCATATTCAAAACGACGAAGTCTTTCTTTTACTTCATCCGGATCTACATCCGGGTCAAATCCAAAATATGTATAATCTGCTTCTCCATACCAATTATTCAACTGCTTCGGGAAATAGTAACATTCCGGTTTCCCTAACTTTCCGACACGGGCTGCGTCTTCAAATGTCAGATGCAGATGATGGAACAGAGGTTCTTCGTTGTCAAAAAATTTGGAATACATTGGCCAGCCGTTATATTTTTCCATCAATTCCTTTCCGACCAGTTCTTGTCCAAGTACTTTCACAGCCGTACGAAGTGCGAATTTTTCGTCAGAATTGTAATCTACACAAACATAAGACAATCCTTCATCCGCCTTTGCTGTCAATCCGTTGTTTGCTGCGATTGTTGCTGAAAACCATCTTTCTGTAATTGATCCTCTTTCCATTCCAAAAGCGAAATAATCATCTGAATGGAGTCTTAATCTACGTCCGGCTTTATTAAATCTTCTAGGTACAAACGCTGGGAACAGGCGGAAGATTCCTTCTCCCTTTTTAAATGTCTCACGAATAACTGCCTCATCCTCCGTAGCGTCTTTTACAACTAAGTTGCCTTCCTCTTTTGCCTTTGCCAGTTTTTCATCCAGTTCTTTGTTTCCTTTGATGATTAATTCCTTTACTGTCATCTCTTTCTCCTCCTTTATTTTAATATCTCTTCTTTAAATCTTGAAACTGATCCTTTTTTTCTTCGCTGTAGCTTTTGATTTGCTTTATACACATACACCTTTCTGAAGAATAATATTACCGTATCGTGACGTATCCCCTGTCTGGATTACCACATATGCATCTTCTGCTTCTTTATAAAAATCCAGTCTGTCTAAATATTTAAACTGTTTGAACGCATGGTCTTTATCATACTTTTTCAACAGTTCCTCGTATGTTTTCCAAATCATAACTTCCGGCTCATAATCCAGTTTCTGCATCAGCCGCACGGGATAGTCAACAAAATAGTCCAGTGGAAAGAAAGGAAGGATAGCTTCCAGTAGTTCCGGGATTTCCGCACTATCCATTCGAATCATTCTTTTAGAATGCGCTGTTCCTGGGAATCCAGCATCTGCAATGACAAGATAATCCGCGTGTCCCATTTCCATCATGTACTTTACCAAATCAGGAGGTAAAATTTTCGGTATATTTCTCAGCATATTCTTTTTCCCCTTTATCATTCTATTCATTTGAGAAAGCACCGCCTTCCAAATAAGCGTCTACATTATCTGATGTGATCGCATGAAATGGAATACGTGTATCTTTCTGATAGTCTTCTCCGTTGATAATCTGAAGAGCTACTTCTACAGCACCTTCTCCTTGTCCTGCGGAATCCTGAAGAACAGATACTCCAAGTTCTCCGTCTTTTACAGCCTGAATTGCATCTTCCAGTCCATCGACACCGCCGATTACAACGTCTGTTCTTCCTGCTGCTTTACATGCGGATAATGCTCCCATTGCCATATCATCATTTTCACAAACAATAGCTTTTAATTTGTCTCCATATGTAGTTAACCAGTCTTCTGCTAAAGCCATCGCTTCATCACGTTTCCAGTTAGCTGTCTGACAGGAAAGGACTTCAAAGTTGTCCAGCATCCCCACTTCTTCAAATCCCGCATAACGTCCAACCTGTCCGGATTGTCCCATTGGTCCTTCAATAATACAAATTTGGGAGCCATGTTCTACATTGTCATTAAACCATGTTCCAAGTATTTCTCCTGATTCCTGATCTGTACATCCGACAAATGCAGTATAGTTTTTATCCGCAATGTCTCCGTTACAGATAATGATCGGGATATCCGCTTCGTTTGCCATTGATACGACAGGTGCGCTTCCTTCTACATCCTGCGGAATTACGATCAACGCATCAACCTGCTGTGCTATCAATGTTTCACAGTCGTTGATCTGTTTATTTACATCTCCTTCCGCATCTGCCATGATCAGATCCACGCCTTGTTCTTTTGCTGCATCTTCTGCTGCATCTGCTATTGCTTTTACGAATGTATCGGAATTTGTTTTGGAAGAGAATCCGATCGTAATTTTATCTTCTCCTCCTGATTTGCTTTCTTTTTTGTTTCCGCATCCTGTCAAAACTGTTGACATTACCATTGCACCAACCAATAATACTCCTAAGAATCTCTTTTTCATGTCTTGTTCCTCCTTAAAACTTTTTTTAATAACTTCGCGACATTATGCTCCATTCTCTGTTATTTGTTCTTTCCTTTTGAAGTCATATCCAGGAATACTGCAATAATGATCAGAATACCTTTTGCAATTTCCTGATAGAAAGAATTGATATTCAGTAAGTTCATAGAGTTTGTCATTAATCCTAACAAAATAAATCCGAAAATCGTTCCTGTTAATGTTCCGATTCCTCCTGACATACTTGTTCCGCCGATTGCTACCGCAGCAATCGCATCCAATTCATATCCTTCTCCTGCTGTCGGCTGACCGGAACTGATACGAGCGGAAAGGATCAAACCTACTACTGCTGCACAAAGTGCAGAAATTACATAAACCAAAAGTTCTACTTTTTTCGTTCTGACACCGGATAATTTTGCTGCGTTTTTGTTGCCACCGATTGCAAATACGTAGCGGCCGAATGTCGTTGTTTTCAAAATAATAATTCCGATTGCAACTACAATAACCAGTAAGATGATCGGGATTGGAACTGCTCCAACGTATCCCTGTCCGATCTGAAGAAAACTTTTATTGGAAATCGTAAACGGTTTTCCGTCTGAAAATGCAAGTGCAATACCGCTTCCCATTGTTACGGTAGCCAAAGTTGCGATAAATGGCTGAAATCCTACGTATGCCACAAGAATTCCGTTAAAGCATCCATAGAAGAGTGCAACGGTCAAAGCAATGATGCATGTAAGCAGCCAGTTCCATCCCTGCTGCAACAAATATCCGCAGATAACACTTGTTACCGCTACTACAGATCCTACAGAAAGGTCAATGCCGCCTGTCAGAATAACAAATGTCATACCAACTGCAATGATACCGTTAATGGAAATTTGCCGAATGATATTGATAATGTTCTGTTCTGTAAAGAAAACCGGCGATACAAAACTCATAATGATAAAAGTTGCTATTATAATAAAAACAAGTGCAAAGCTTCTAAGAGTTGCTTTCATATTTATTTTTTTCTTTGTCATTTTATAGTCCTCCCAACGCCAATCTCAAAATTTCTTCCTGTTTTTTCACTTCATCGCCTTCCAATTCGCCGGCAACTTTTCCGTTCGACATTACGATGACACGATCACTCATACCGATCAATTCCGGCATTTCTGAAGAAATCATAATAATTGCAATTCCCTGCTTTGTCATTTCCAGCATCAGTTTATAAATCATTGCCTTTGCTCCGACATCGATTCCTCTCGTCGGCTCATCAACGATCAGCACTTTCGGATGCGATAACATGCATTTTGCCAGTACGACTTTTTGCTGGTTACCACCGGAAAGACTTCCAACCTTATCTTCGATTCCGTTCATTTTCGTTGCCATGGAATCCGCATATTGCTGACATTTTTCTCTTTCACTTTTTTTCTTTACAAATCCCATAACACTCAATTCTTTAAAATTCTGTAATGAAATATTCTCCCGGATACTTCTTTCCAGAATTAAACCAAGCGCTTTTCTGTCTTCCGATGCAATAATGATATTGTTTAAAATAGCGTCTTTTGGATGTTTGATCTTAATTTTTTCTCCCTCCAGAATGACCTCTCCTTCGTCTAATGGATCGTATCCTACCACAGAGCGCATCACTTCACTTCTTCCGGCTCCGACAAGTCCTGCCATTCCAAGTATTTCTCCCGATCTTACTTTAAGGTTTACGTTCTCAAATACACCTTTTCTTGTGAAATTTTTCAGTTCGAGAACGACGTCACCTTTCTTTGCCGTATTCTTCGGATATCCGCCCTCCAGTTCACGTCCGACCATCATATTGATCAGTTCTTCGGAAGAAACCTCGTTTGTCTTCACACAACCAATAAATTTTCCGTCCCGCAATACGGAAATCCTGTCTGCCAGTTCAAATACTTCTTCCATACGATGTGAAATATAAATGATTCCTTTGTTTTCTTTCTTTAGCCGATCAATAATTTTGAAGAAAATTCTCGACTCTTTCTCGGACAAGGAAGAAGTTGGTTCATCCATGATGATTACCTTCGAGTTATAAGATACTGCTTTGATGATTTCCATCATTTGAATCTGCGCAATATTCAGATTTTTCATTTTCATATCAGGCTTAATGTATTTCGATAATTCATATTCATCCAAGAGTTCCTGTGTTTTCCGTTCCATTTTTGCTTTATCCACTAAAGGTAACCCCTTGATCAATCTATCTTCTCTGCCCAAATAGACATTTTCTGCAACTGTCATTTCCGGTATGGGGCTAAGTTCCTGATGAATCATTGATATACCGGCATCCAACGCGTCTCTCGCCGACATAAAATTCACGTCTTTTCCTTCAAAGCGTACCTGCCCGCTATCTTTCGTATAAACGCCCATAATAATTTTCATCAATGTTGACTTCCCTGCTCCATTTTCTCCCATAAGTGCATGCAACTCACCCGGTATAATAGAAAGTTCGGCACCATTCAATACAGTTACACCTGAAAAAGATTTTGTTATTCCTGTTGCCTCAAGAACATATTTTATCTCTTCCACTCTTGTCCCTCCTTTTCTCTGAACGGTTCTGTTGGCGGTTATATTCTCCTGATTTTTACCAGTTTACTCTGCAATGTTAGAAAAACGTTTTTCTATGTTTTAATAATACTTCCCTTGTTAGTTTTTGTCAATATACATTTTTTTTAAGCTTGATTTTTGTTACTTTTTCACACTTATGAATACTTTTTTTTTGCAATATTACTAATGAATCTGAACTTCCAGAAAAAATCCTACTCAATCGCCAAAATCCGCATTAACATTGATGCTTTAGGATTTTATGCTGATCTCCCATTATCCTACTTGCTTTTTGTTAAAATACTGTTTACAATATCAATATATTGTTTGCTATTATTTGTTATTTTCTGATGATCAATTGCTTGACACACAACGGAAGATGAAATCTAGGAGACCAAAATGAGTAGTATTAAAGAAGTTGCACTATATGCCGGCGTATCTATTTCTACCGTATCAAATGTATTGAACGGAACCAAATATGTAAGTCCAGCTTTGACAGAAAAAGTACTTGATGCAGTTCAAAAACTGGAATATGAAGCCAACCCTCTTGCAGCAGGATTGAAGAATAAAAAGACGGGATTAATCGGTGTACTGACCCAGGATATGTGTGGTGTATTTTATCCATACATCATCCGCGGAATCAGCGCAATTGCTGATGAAAAAGAATACCGTATCATTATCTGTGACGTAAACGGGAAAAAAAGCGAATCCTCTGTTTCCGAGTGTGAAAAACAAATGTTTCATAAGTTGTTGCTCAGCCATGTCGATGGCATTATCTTTGCATCATCCATCGATAAAGCTTCCGAAAAACAGCATTTTAAAGAGATTAAGAATCTAGTACAGAAGCAGAATAAACGGATTCCTCTTGTCAGTCTCGAACGTGACCTGACTTCTTTTGGCATTGATTCTGTATATTTTGATAATCTGAATAATGCAAGAAAAGCAGTACAGCATCTGATCGACTGCGGATGTAAAAAAATCTGTCATATTACCGGTCCGCGTGAGCTTCAGATTGTTGCGGAACGTCTTGCCGGATACGAAGAATGCTTACTGGAAAACTCATTGTTTCTTAATGAGGACAAAATGATCGTAAACGGAAGGTATACGTACCAGAGCGGTTACATGGTCATGAAAGACCTTCTAGAAAAGGTTCCCGATTTAGACGGTGTTTTCTGTGGGAACGACGAAATGGCAATCGGTGCTTTGAAATTTTTGAAAGAACGCGGTAAAAAAGTTCCGCAGGAAATTAAACTCATGGGATATGATGATGTATTCCTATCTACCATTGTTGATCCTACTATTTCCACCATACATATCAGAAAAAATTCCACTGGCAAAAAAGCTGCAGAATTACTGTTTAACAGGATCGAAAATCCATCTGATAATCCGGAACCAATCGGAATCAAAATGGAAAGTAAGCTCATCATTCGCAATTCGACGATAGAAAACATGCCTGAAAATTGGAATTTCAATGACTGGTAAATACAATTATTAATCTGCCAACAAGACAGGGCATTATAAAATGTCTGCTCTGTTCAAACATGGTAAAGGGATGCAAAACTTTGAAATGAACTGATGACATTCCTTGGAGCCTGAATGGCTCCTGGAATGTCATTAGTTTCATTCACTGTACTAACGTTTAATATCGTAATTCATATTCATCAGATTAAGAATTGTCGATACATCAATCCGTTATATTTGCATCACCCCTGATTGTATGCTTGATTGCGCTACTTGCCACTGCAAAATTGATAATGTCCATCGCTTTGTAATGCTTCATCATTGCATATATCAGTCCGCTGGCGAATGCATCTCCTCCTCCAACACGATCCAGAATGTTAAATGTAAAAAGCTTGCTTTCAAAGGTATGTCCTTCATACCACATATATGCTTTTAAACTGTTTTCACTTCCGCTATGCGCATAACGTACATGTCTGGCTATACATTTCAAGTTCGGATACCGATCAATAAATATATAAAAAATCTCATCCTGCTGTTCATAATTTGGCTGCAATGGAATATTATCCTTTACATCTCCTTTGCTGTGATCTGCCTCATCTTTCCATAAATGATACGGTTCAATTCCCAGCAATACGTCTACAAACGGTAAACATTGTGTACAAAAATCTCTGGCCTCTTCCCATGTCCAAAGAGTGCTTCTAAAATTACCATCAAAACTTACCGTCATCCCTTTTTCTTTTGCCGTTCTCAGACTGTTCAAAATTAACTTTTGACATCCTTCCGATAACGCAGGTGTAATGCCACGTAAATGTAACCATGTATAACCTTCTAATAATTAAATAAATTATTATGAGTGCAAATATGACAAATAAAATGGAATGTGAAGCAAGACAATTTGGTGCGGTTGATGTTATAAAAAAAACAGCATGGGACTTTTTGGATTTAATAAAAGCCAATTTTCCAATAAACTATTTACATCTGAATATTTCACAGCGTTAAAAGCTCGTACAAATGTGTATTTTGTACGGGTTTTTTTCTTACCCTTTTTCCTGCATTAGCAAAAGGTATAAACGGCATATCCGTTTATATATTTCATCATTTGCGGAAAGGGGGTGGAATTATGGAAACATCTTCTTTCGAGCATATCGTCAGAATACAGTTTAATGCTTTGATGATGACTGTTATTAAATGCACAGTAAAAAGCAAGAAAAGACAGTTTACAAGACGTTCTAAGCGTGAAGTTTTGTTTTGTGAATTATCAGATATGAAACAACTAGAGCATAGAACAATGGATAACTATTCTTGTGATTATATCTCTTTTGAAGTCTTGAATTATACAATCCAAGTATCAAATGAGAAACTTGCTGTTGCTTTACATAAGTTATCAGAGAAACAGCGTAGTGTTATCTTATTACGCTATTTTCAAGGCATGAGCGACCAAGAAATTTCAGAATTGTATCATGTATCACGTTCTGCTATTTATCGCAGAAGAAGTAACGGATTGAAGAAACTGAAAGCACTAATAACTGAAAGGAATTGAACAAATGAGAAAAGAATATGGCTATCCCTCACTAGAGGTAATATGCAAAGCGTCTGCCGGAAATGAACCCGCAATAAAAGAAATCTTGAAATTCTATGACGCTTATGTCTGTAAATTATGCTTGCGTCCGTTTTACCACTCTGAAAATAGTAAAATCACTATGCAGGTTGATGAAGAATTAAAAGGTCAAATTCATACAGAAATGATGAAAGTTAATATATCTTCCGTCTTCACCTTCATATATCCTGTTGTCGTTCCGTCGCTGCAGCCATAATATTCGGAATCTGCAACTTCCTGGTCAAAAATCACCTGAATCGTCTTATCCCAGTCATCCAGCACGCTGTAGATAGTGGCTGCCCCTATCTTGGTTCCCAGGATTTCTTCAAATAGTTCCTGTGGCGCAAAAGATACCCGGGGAATCTCCAAAGCCTCGCAGAATTTCTTTGTGTCAAACGGCTTTTTGTCCGTGGTAATAAATAGATAGAACAGGGTCTTTTTCTTGTTGCACAGAAAGAGTGTCTTAACCATGTCCATATCCAGTTTCGCATTGATCTGCACACAGTCTTCCATCGTAATTGCCTCATCCGTGTCCACCCTTTTATAGGGTATCTTTAATTCTGCTAAAACCTGGTATACTTTTTGCTGCAAAGGCGTTTTGAATGCTTCTGGCGCATCTGTTTTGATTTCACTTACATAGAACATATTTTCACCTTCTTTAAAAATCATTTGATTATTTCCAAGCCTTATTGTATCATACAGACATCAAACACAATAACGAATATTTCTCATATTAAGCATGACAATATCGGATGGATAGGAGGATACTAAATATGGACATGAATATCCAGAAATATATGGCATTTGTAAAGGCTGTAGAGTATGGCAGTTTTACAAAAGCCGCCGAGATATTGAACTACTCCCAATCCGGGATTAGCCGCATAATCAACGACTTGGAAAAAGAATGGCAAGTCGTCCTGTTGGAGCGAAGAAAGACAGGGGTCAGACTGACCAGCGACGGAATGAAACTGCTTCTCTGGCCGTGCGTCGGTTCCTGGAATACCTGGAATACCGCTAATTCCCGTTATCAATTAGAGAATCATCATCGCATGAAACACATTGAATAAATATCCTACAACAATAATCCCGACCGTGCAGATTGCGATAAACACCGCCAACAGCCTGGGCTTGACGGCTTTTCTAAGCATGATCATGGATGGCAGGCTTAATGTAGTGACTGCCATCATGAACGCAAGCACTGTCCCCAGCTGCGCCCCTTTAGAAAGCAGCGCTTCCGCAACCGGAATGGTGCCAAAAATATCGGCACACATGGGGATTCCAACCAAAGTGGCAAGGATTACTCCGAATGGATTATCGCTCCCCAACACTGCTTCTATCAGATCCTGGGGAATCCAGTTGTGTATAAATGCTCCTATGGCTACGCCAATAAGGATGCAAGGAAATACCTTTTTAAAGGTGCCTGCTACTAGCTTCCTGGCAAACTGCATTCTGTCTTTCTTCGTGAGCGTTGGCGAATCGATATCTACATTTCCCGCCTGTGCAATGAACTCCTCCACGTAACGTTCCATATGCATTCTTTCAATCAGCATTCCTCCAATAACTGCGATAGCCAAGCCAATTACCACATAAGAAACTGTGACTTTCGCTCCAAATATGCTCATCAGCAGTACAAGGCTTCCCAGATCCACCATCGGAGAGGAAATCAGGAAGGAAAACGTAACGCCCAGGGGCAGTCCAGCGCTGGTAAATCCAATGAACAGCGGTATGGATGAGCACGAACAGAAAGGCGTCACCGTCCCCAGCAGCGCTGATACCACATTTGCACCAATGCCGTGGAAACGTCCCAATTTTTTCTTGCTTCTCTCCGGCGGAAAATAACTCTGGATATAAGAAATGACAAAAATCAAAAAGCATAGCAATACCGTTATCTTGATCACATCGTAGAGAAAGAACTGAATGCTCCCTCCAAGTCTTGCGTTAATGTCCATGCCTGCGCCAGCCAGCAGGCTGCCTATCATTTTCCCCAGCCATTCCATGCCAAGAATCTGATCCTGTATAAATAGCAGAACTGTTCTCTATCCAAGTCGGGCGTCGTAAGCCTCGCCAGACGTTTTAAGGCCCGGTCTCTTCCTGATGCGCTTAGCCTGTAATGCGTCCACTTTCCTTCCTGCCTGCTGTCCACAATGCCTGACTCGCATAATATCTTCATGTGATACGACAATGCGGACTGGCCTATGCCCATATCATCGATCAGGAAGCAGGCGCATTTCTCCCCGCTTCTTAACAGGCTTATAATCTTAAGCCGCTTTTCATCACATAGGGCCTTAAATATTTTTGCGTCTTCTGTATATTCCTTTTCCATAATCCGCCCTCACATCAATAATTTTTGATAAGCAAATTACTTCCTTACTCCATCACGGTCAGCAGTTCCTTGGGCCTGCATCTTACAATCACCAGAAAGGATAAACCCGCTGACAATGCCACGATAAGCAGTCCCATCCCACCTGCCGCTAGAACGGCTGGTGGATTTAATTCCATATTCAACTGCACATCCACGTCTACCGCATCCATATCAATCGGGCGATCAAAAGAAAAACTCGTCTCTTCTTCTAAACGCTGCTCTGTCTTGACGACAGAATCATTGGCCAGTTCACCGGATACCAACGCTTTCCCCGCATCCGAAGGCGCTATATGCCGTCCTTCTTCCAGTTGAAATAGATCCAGCATAAAATACTCATTAAGCGCGCTGTCTGTATTTCCCAACAAACGGGCCATCTGGGCCTTGCTGTCCGCTTCCATTGAAAACTTTCTCGCCTTAAGCACGAGTTCCGGAACTGTCAAGTAGTAGGTCGCCATCGCATTATAAGCCTTAATGCCATCAATCTTCATCACCTGATCGATCATAGACTGATCCACCGTCTGAAGGATGTCCATCTTCTGATAGTCGGTCTCAACCTTAAAGTATCCGCCAATCTCTTCCCTGAGTCTGGCCACGGTTCCCTCTGACGCCTGGCTGATAGCCGTGTCCAAAAGAACCAGCGTCATAATCGTCAAAAACAGCACCAGCAGCAACGCCAAGAATCCGCTTTGATCAGTACCCCTCGGGCCGGATTATCTTCTGGATCTCTGGGAAAAAGCAGCGCTGGAAATCGAAAAATGCCTTGCCGGTACAGGGAAATAGCAGATTCTTGGCAAACTCCGACAAAGTCCTTCTGACTGCGTTTTTTTTCAATTCGCAGATCGATCGGTTCCTCCTTTATCGCTTCCCGGTACATTCCGTATCCCTTTATTCCGAAGAAGACAGCGCTTCCCAGCACCATATAAATCAGAAATATCAGACAGTTGAAGAGTTTTCGTTTTTTTCCCATAACTACCCATTCCTTTCTATCGCATCCGCGTAGAATCCATGATCAAATTGCACCATTAAGTCATATCATCACGGAGTGCGTCAATAATATTTTCCTTCCTTATCTTGCTGACCGCATAAAGCATGGTAATAAATATTACTAGGAACACGCTGATTATACTGATTCCAATGCTTGCCCACGGCAGTACGAAGTGGCTGTCCGCTATCATTGCCCTGCAAATCATCCACGATGAAACGATCGCCACCGGAAGCCCAAAAAGCAGTGATCTCACGCCATAAAAGGCGCACTCAAACCGCATCATTTTGTTGAAATCCCGGTCAGACATCCCTACGGAGCGTAACATGGCAAGTTCCCTCCGGCGCAGCTTGATATTCGTCGAGATCGTATTGAACACGTTGGCAATAGCAATCAGCGATATCATAATAATAAATGTATAGGAAAATACATTGGCAACAAAGATATAATTCCTTCCTTCCTCAAGAGCATCCGATGTGTTCATAAAAGTATATGCAGAGGTAAGGGACGCTTCTTGGACCATGGCCTTCATCTCGTTCTCTGATTTTGGGGGGTTCTCTGACTGGAAGGTCAATCCTTTCACTTTCAAGTCCGCCGGATTATCGGCAGGATACAGATACGCCTTCATAGACCAGGGCGCCATCACTTGGAAAGAGTAAGGCCTCTGCTCCGTGGCTCCAGCTATCGGAGGCGAATCCGGCGGTACGGTCTCGACGAACGTAACGCTTATGTTCTGGCCTTGCGCCTCCCCTGTTTCCGCGCTTGCCTTTGGCATGACGGCCAGGTCCATAGAGGGATTCGTAAACATATCCTTAAGATCGTTCACTCCTTCTGCCTTTTCATCGTTCATTTTGGCAACGGCAATCATTTTCCCATTCTTCCCGGTATATTCCTCTGTCGGCAAGCCCAGATCCTTTACGATCTTCAGATAAGCGTTGTCGTCAAGAAACTGGATATCCATGGGCAGTTTCACCGTTCCCTCCGAAGAATGCCCTCCAACGGCTTTCCAGTAATCTTCCGTAAGTTCGCCGGGACTGACTGTACACATATATGCCACGAAGGCCTGATAGGAACTTTCGGTAACTCCTTCCGCAAGTTTGAGTTTATCGAATAGTTTAAGCATGTCAGAATCATCCATGGCCTGGGTTCCAAAACCTATATCATAGCTGGTCACCACCTTTGCCTGTTTTGTCTCTTGATTCATGCTTGTTACAAGGGCGCTGGTGGAGACAAACAGCACGATACTCAACGCAAGAGACAAGACGATGCTCCTATACCGCTTTTTATTCCTTTTAAAGTTCTTAAGTGCAAGAGTTCCTTCCAGACCGCATATGCGCCTTGTCATTCTTAATATTCTTACAGCCTTTGCCTCTACTTTGATCTCGTTTGTCTGGCGGATACAATCCATCACTGGTGTTTTGGCTGCCTTTCTTGCCGGGATATAGGCTGAAATCAAAATCGTGATTATGCTGACTGCAACCGCTCCTATGATTGCCAGGGCTGATATATCCATGGTTAATGAAACGCCAGTATTAAAAATGCTGCTGAGTTTTTTGGTTATACCCATGATTATAAGCCCGATACTTGCCAGGCCCAGGCAGATGCCAACAGGAATTCCCACCGCGCCGATGCAAAGTCCTTCAAAAAGTACGGAATTGCGCAATTGCTTCGATGTAGCCCCCACGGAGGAAAGAATTCCAATCTGCCGCATGCGCTCATTCAGAGAGATGCTGAACGAGTTATATATCAGGAATATGGAGCCCACCATGATAATCGCAATTACAATAACGCCAGCCGAATACAGCAGTGCATTAAATACCCGGTCGGATGGGTTGTCCGATAGTCCCATAACGCGAAGCACATTATGGTTCAGGATGTATGCATGGCCATCTCCCGCGCTCTCTGCGTATGAGTGGATCTGCCGCGGATTCCGAAGCGACACGAACACGCTGAGTTCTGCCCCTTGCATGCTTTCCTCATTTCTTGTGATCAAGGTGTAACCCGGCGACGAATCCTCTTCAAAGACTGGCGTTCTGCAGACTCCTACGACCGTATACTCTTTCTCCACCTGGGGCGCGAATATCTCAGTTCCGGCTTTGTAGGGATCGCCCTGGCCCAGTTTTTTATCTCCGTCTATGCGGTTACCCACGGCGAGAGATATCGTATCGCCCACTGCGTAGGAAGCGCCGCCTTCCGCTGTCGCTCTTCCGGACAGAAGAATCTCCCTGTCATTTTCAGGCAGTCTGCCTGACAGCAACGTTACAGGCAGGGCATCAAACGTCTTCTGACTGAATCCCGCAATAAAAAAATATGGCTTATTTGGATTCTCTCCGCCTTCAATCCTGGCATATCCGATATTTTCAAAGGATACGGTCTTTTCCACTTTCTTATCGCTGCTTATCTCCTTTTTAAAAGAGGAGTCCGCATCTAGATATGCGACCTGCCAGTCGCCATATTTACTGGCTGCTACTTCTGCCATATAGTTCATCAGAGAGACCCCAAAAGTAGTCACTGCCGTAATCATAGCAGCGGACAGAACGACACCGATAATCGTCACGATCGTCCGTGTACGGTTCTTTTTTAGACCTTGCATGGCAACCTTATTAAATATGTTCATTATCGTGCCACCTGCCTCTCATCCCGCACCACTTTGCCGTCCGATATCCCGATGATGCGGTCTGCCTGTAGGGCGATATTCTCGTCATGCGTAACGAGTAGCAATGTCTGCCCATATTTTTTATTGCTTTCCTTCAGCAGCTTGATTATCTCATGCCCGTTCCGGCTGTCCAAGCTTCCGGTCGGCTCATCGGCAAGCATGACCTGAGGCGCATTCATCAGAGCCCGCCCGATGGCGACCCGCTGCTGCTGGCCTCCCGAGAGCTGGTTAGGCAGATGATTCTTTCGCCCCTCTAGGCCCAGCAGATTCAGCAGGTCTTTCAGCCGTTCCTTATTTACCTTCCTCTTATCCATAAGGATAGGCAGCGTCATATTTTCCACTACATTCAGAGTGGGGATCAAATTGTGGAACTGATAGATTAGCCCCACCTGTCGCCTGCGGAAAATTGCAAGTTTTTCATTATTCTGGGCATACACATCCTGCCCATTCAGATAGACTTTTCCGCTTGTAGGCACATCCACTCCCGCAATGATGTGAAGCAGCGTGGACTTGCCGGATCCGGAAGAACCGATAATTGCGGTAAATTCCCCCTTTTCTATGGTAAGAGAAACTCCATCAAGCGCAGTGACTTGATTCTCCCCCTTCCCATAAACCTTATATAGATTTTCAACTCTTAAAAACTCCATTATGTGAGCCTCCTTTTTCATAAATGTTAATCTTGAATTTACCCATATAATAGAACTCTCAACTTACTTTTCTGTGACTTTTAAGTGAGACATCCGTCACTTTCCGATGAAGAATACGTCATTTTATATAGAGAGTAAAACAAAAAACCCGTAAATGTAAAGTTTTCATAAGGATGTTTTTAAGATTTAGGATTTACTTTGCCACAATGCCTTATAATAAAATAGTCGTTTTTTCATAAAATCCGTCCGCCGTAACATTTTGCGGACATTTGCCTGTTATACTATCAGCAAAAGGAAGTGAGGATATGAAACAAATTCTGATTGTCGAGGACGACAGTTTTTTGAATAAAATGCTATCTTATAATCTTGCCGCAGATGGCTACGGAATAACTTCTGCCCTAAATGCCAGAACCGCAGACGAAGTCCTGCTCCAGCGGGAATTTGATCTGGTGCTGCTGGACATCAATCTGCCAGATGGGAACGGCTTTGAGTTGTGCAAACTGATAAAGCCCCAGCACCCGGACACCATAGTAATTTTCCTGACCGCCAACGATCAGGAGAGCGACCAGATACGAGGCTATGAGGTGGGCGCGGTAGACTACATCACAAAGCCCTTTGTGATCGGGGCCTTGCAGCGGAAAATCAAAGCCATGTTTGCCATGCTGGAACACCACAAACCGGCCAAGGATATTTACGACGACGGGCGGCTGTTTCTGGACTTCTCGGAGCAGACCGCTTCCCTAAACGGCAAGCCCCTGACCCTATCCCCGATGGAGTACAAAATGCTGAACCCGTTCCGTAAAAATCCCCGGCAAGTGCTGACCCGTGGGCAGCTTTTGGAAAGGCTGTGGGATATAGACGAGAAGTTTGTGGACGAACACACCCTGACAACCTCCATCAGCCGGATTCGCAGCAAGATTGAATCTGATGGCGACGGACACGCTATTGGAAAAGCCCATGACCGAGGCGGAGCGCACCGACTTCATCCGGGGAATCTGCACCCAGACGGATAAGCTGGACTTTCTCTTTCAGGCCCTTGTGAAAACCTCCCGGCTGGAAACAGGCGTGATCCAGTTGGATAAGAAACCGGGCCGCCTCTTTGATACCGTGGCGCAGGCCATGAGTGGGATCGTGTATGCAGCAGAGAAAAAGGATATCGCCGTATCCGTGGACTGCCCGGAAGATTTGACCTTTTTCCATGACAGCAAGTGGACATCCGAAGCCCTCTTTAACCTGCTGGACAATGCGGTGAAGTACACCCCGGCAGGCGGGAAAATCACAGTGTCGGTGGTGCTGTGGGAAATGTATGTGGAGATCAAAGTAGCCGATACCGGCAAGGGCATTTCCGAAAGCAATCAGGCCGCCATCTTCCGGCGTTTCTATCGTGAGGAAGAAGTACACGAACAGCAGGGCGTGGGCATTGGTCTATATCTGGCCCGCGAGATCGTAACGCGGCAGGGCGGCTATATCAAAGTGGTTTCGGAGCCGAGCAAGGGTTCGGAGTTTTCCATTATGTTACCTACAAAATAGAACGCGGCGGACGGCCATTTTCGGCTGCCCGCCATAAATTTTTTTGAAATGTCCGAGCGTTGTAACATTTCACCCCGATTTTCATTGAAATTTTTTGGCCGCTGTAACATTTCGCGGACATTTGGGTTTTACAATACCCTTATCAATAGGCGGGAAGCCTTGAAAGGAGTTTTTGAAAATGAGCGTTTTACAGACGATTAACCTGAAAAAGTATTACGGTACAGAGCCGAACATTACCCGCGCCCTTGACGGCGTGAACTTCTCCGTGGAGGATGGCGAATTTGTGGCCGTTGTGGGAACCTCCGGCAGCGGCAAATCCACCCTGCTTCACATGATGGGCGGGCTGGACACCCCTACTTCCGGCAATGTAATTGTCCGGGACAAAGAACTGTCGAAAATGAACGACGAACAACTCACCATCTTCCGCCGCCGCAACATCGGTTTTATCTTCCAGAACTATAACCTTGTTCCCATCCTGAATGTGTATGAGAACATCGTTCTGCCGGTGGAGTTGGACGGGGACACGGTGGATCAGAAGTTTTTGGACGAGATCGTTCACCTGCTGGGGCTGGAAGATAAACTCAAAAATATGCCGAACAATCTTTCCGGCGGACAGCAACAGCGTGTGGCGATTGCCCGCGCCCTGATTACCAAACCGGCTATCGTACTGGCCGACGAGCCGACCGGCAACCTTGACAGCAAGACCAGCGCAGAGGTGCTGGGGCTTATCAAGCGCACCAGCGCAGAGTTTCGCCAGACCGTCGTAATGATTACCCACAACAATGACATTGCCCACCTTGCAGATCGGATATACCAGGTGAGTTAATTCAGGCATTGGAATCCTCGGAAATGTTTGTTGATGGAGGCAGAACTTATGTAGATACCTCTCAAATTACATTTGAAGTCCCCAAACATTCGCGAACTGAAAGCGACCAGCAGCAATATGTGACTGCATTTGGTGGAGTAATGTACGAGTTAGGTGAAAACAATGATTTGTCCTGTTTCTTGTATGGAATGGATGATTACACTTTATCTAATCTTACACTAACAAACGAAGAAGAAAGCCATGAAACATTAGAAAAAATACAGTCGGGAAATTATATACTTGTTAATGAATCGGGCTTAAACCTGATAAAACCAGGTGATCGCATCACTTTATTTAGTAATGGTGCTGCATATACATTTGAAGTTCTGGATCTTATAGTTCCAGATAGCGAGGACATATCTGAAAATTGCGGCTTTACTACAACCGGGGTTTCCTTTTATCTCCCTACTGAAACGTTTATGAAATGTAGTCAGAATTATCGCATTATGTCATATTCGTTTAATGTTTTACCGAGTTCCCTTAATGATGTTGAAATGGCAATAGATGAATACATGAATAGCGTTGGTTCTAATTACGAATATCAATCAAAGGCCATATATCAGCAAATATTTGAACAGCAAAAGCAGATGTGGCAAAGTGTTGGTGTTTTCGTTAGTCTTGTAATAGGAGTGATTGGAATACTGAATTTTATAAATACTATTATTACGGACATTATAGCAAGGAGAAAAGAAATCTGTTTGTTGAGATGCGTTGGTATGACAATACGACAAGTTAAAAAAATGCTTGTTCTTGAAAGTTTGTGTTATACCGTAATGACTATTGTTGTGACACTATTTTCAAGTATCACGCTTATTCCACTCATTAGTAATGGAATTACAAAAGTGATAGGGATGCAATAATTTTCTTACCACTATAATCCGACAAGTCTCTTTATAGTTTATGTACTTCTAATTCTTTTGAGTTTAATCATACCGTTAAAGGGCTATAAATCTTTTATAAAGTAAGCGTCAAATAAAACAGTGTAAAGAAAAACAATCGTCAGACTTTTATACTAAAAGGTCAACGGTTATTGACAGAATTTTTTTACCAGAGGATTCCAGGGCAGATCATCATCCAGATATTCAGGATGTTCAAGAAAAGCACTTCCCGGCATTTCTGACAGAATATATTTTATATACTTCATTGGGGCAAGCCCATTCGCTTTGGCAGTCTCAACCAGTGTATAGATCCCCGCACTTGCGGCAGCTCCTTTCGGGCAGCCGGAAAACAGCCAGTTTTTCCGGCTGCAGGAGCAGAATGAGGTATATGTCCACCGGGGAGTGGAACTTCTGCAAACTCAGATGGGGAATCTGTTAAAAGAGCCGGCTGTTGATGCTTGAGCGTATGGATGCAATTTTTCTTACGGGGCAGGTACTCAAGGGCAAGTCTTCAAATTTTGGCAAGAATGTAATAATAACTTTTCAAAGAGCGTTCTTATTTAACGCTACAATAGAGCAAAGCTATACTCTGCTCTATCTTTATATAGTCATCCACTATTTATTCGTTTTACTTCCAAAAATGTCTACCAGAAAACGAATTAACACATATATTACAAACATAGTTGCAATTATTGTTTCAATTAAAACCCAATATTGTAAAATCGGTATCGGACTACCCATATTCATTAAACATGCTATTGTCTGCTTTGAAGCAATCGCACTGATAACAAACGGGAACGTAAATGCCGCATAGCTTGGGAAAAACGGTAATTTTAGATATCCAATCGCTTTTACCAATGCAAAAATATAGAGAACGGTTGCTACAACAAATAATGTCAACACCATAGTTTTAGATTTTGGTGTTACAGATTGTATATAACCCGACAAACATAAACTTGTAGGTGCTGCATAAATGCAGATTAGTGGTTTTGCTGGGTTTGGAACTTCTTTGCATTTTATATATCTAATAGTAACTAATACCAGCAAAGCAACCAAAGTAATTAGTCCAAACCAAAACGCCACTGTTCCTACCCCAAATTGTTCATAAGCAGGTGCCGTAATTGCTGCAACCGCAATGCCAACATAGACGATATAATAACTTGCAAATACTTTTGGCATTTCTAATTTCAAAATGAATTTCACCGTAAAATAGACAATTAAAATAACATGAAGTATAATAGCCAGAATCCAAATATAAAAGGCAGCCATGCCAATAAATGGTTTTACATAAACACTAAGAAGCATCAATGCCATTGAAAATGTTCCGGATACACTCGCCATAATCGGATTTTTCATATCCTCTTTAATCATTCCCGGAAACATAATCAACTTCAAAAGAACTAATATTAGCAACAATGCCGCAACTGCACCACATAATACGCGAATCCCCTCCGAGTAACTCTGGAGTAAATTTCCCAATGCAGCCATTCCAAGCATTACTCCGCAAAGTGGGACAGGAACTCTTTTAATTACATTTTTCATCTCTGTTCTCCATTCCTTATTATTTACTCTTATGCAACAATATCTTTCCGCTCACGTGGTTCTTTTTTCTCATCATCACTATCCAAAACCTCAATACCTAACTCACGGCATACAATTTCTGCAACTTTCCATGCACAAATACCTGTATAATAAATACATTGGTTTTTATGCTCTCCCCTCCCCATATCAAATTCGCGGGTAAGGACACGGCAACAGACAGCTTTCTTTCCATTCATTTCTTTAAACCAATTATGAAGTTCGTTAGAATATGACATACATTTATTAACCTCTGGATCTTTAGGTCCTCGTGGCTCAGTTCTTCCAAAAAACATCCCAAGCGCCAGAATCCCTCCGTTAAGCGCGCCGCACATGCATCCAGAACGCCCTGCTCCAACAGACATAGCTGATGCCATCCCTATAACATCTTCAGGAACATCAAGTTCAAAGTTCTCTCTCATAGCTGCCATGACAGCTTCACAACAAAAGAATCCTCCCCTGTAATGATTTTCTGCGTCTTGCTGCACCTTCCTTAAATTTACTGCTTTTGCTCCAATATTCATTTTTTCTCCTCCTAGGCTTTGTATTTAGAAACAAAAACAGAATAACATATAAATTAAAAATCGAGGTATTGAATATTTTAATATACTTATACATACAACCAATGCCTCGGCAAAACATACAAATTATTCATTTAATTACTCATTGTTTTTTGTAAAAAAACAGAAAATTGCGCTGAAAATCAATAGTTTGTTTCATTAAACAAACTATCTTTTGATACGACCGTCATGAATCGCCTGCATCCATTCTTTTACATGCTGATAAAAGATTTCTACTGCCTTTCCTTGTATTTGATGCTTTCTTATCAGCATACATATACTCCACATAAGAGGATATTCCCCATTCTCTTTTGCCTCAAAAGGAACCATCACCAGATTACTCTCTTTCATATCATCAAACACAAAATCTACAGTAACTGAAATACCCTTCTTTCTGTTTACCATTTTATGGCAAAGGCTAAATCCCGATGTTTCAAAAATAATATTTGGACTAAATCCCTCGTCTTTACACGCATCCACAATTATGTGATGAATGCGGAAATCCCTGTTTTCAATATAAAGCGGTTCCCCTTTCAAGTCTTTGATTGACACATGACTTTTTTTTGCCAGAGGGTGATCCTTATGTACCAGAAGTTTAATCTTAAATGATTCCAGTACTGTCACATCATATTTGTCTGAATCAAAATTAGAAATTGTAAATACAATATTCCCTTCTTGATTGTCAAAAAGTCTTTCTACTTGATAGTCTGGATATTCGCGGTAATAAAATTCTATTTCCGGATGTTTCTCTTTGAAAACTATAAGACATTCTGGAGTTACCAAACGCAGAATACCATATGCAGACAAAAGGTCAACTATTCTTTGATTTTTTTGATGGATAG
Source organism: [Clostridium] scindens ATCC 35704 (assembly GCF_004295125.1). NCBI lineage: Bacteria > Bacillati > Bacillota > Clostridia > Lachnospirales > Lachnospiraceae > Lachnoclostridium > [Clostridium] scindens. The sequence continues at coordinate 419,900 of NZ_CP036170.1, forward strand.
ACATTAGTTCTATTTCCATATTATAATATACTGCTTCAATCTTTTTCATGTGTTTAAAAAAACACTCTCCACTTTCGGTCAGTTCAAACTTATTCCCTTTACGTTGGAATAATTCACAATCATATTCCTTCTCTAAATTTCGTATGATTTTGCTGACACCCTGCGGAGTCATATATAAAAATTTAGATGCCTTTGTAATGCTTTTTTCTCTGGCAACCACTTCAAACACATTAATATTTTTTATATCCATATTTTTCCCTCAAGCATTCTTACAAAAATTGCATAAACAGATACAATTTTAATTATATTGATAATAACATATGTGTCAAACCAATTTTCAAACCTGGACTTTTCAATATTTAATTTTTACATTATACATTCACTTATAATACAGATTTCTCTATCCCCTTCACCCATCTCCGAAGCGAATCCCATCTTTTAAGCCAAGGCGGTAGAAAAATTCCTCATTATCAGCCCCATCATCAAATAAAGCACTGCAATAACTTTCAATTACTTGCGACACTGTGCCTTGGGCATTGAAATAACCTCCCTATGTAAAAGTAAAGCCCTGCCTTACGACAGGGCTTTACAAACATTTTAATCCCAAACATTTATAAGCCGCATATGTGGTGTGACACGAACGCGCCCCGAAGGGCGGCTCAACCTGCATAAAACGAACGCTGCGAATGAAGAACCGGTTAGCAGACTATTCTACGGGCGCGAAGCCCAAGGAGGTTTCCGCTATACCGATTACTTTTACATTCTAACAGCATACAACGTTTTGTTTAATCCATAATAAGACCGCCGTTTACATCAAGGATTTCTCCATTAATATAGGAAACGCAGTCGCTGCACAGAAAGGCTACTGCTTCCGCGATTTCACTTAATTTTCCAAGCCGATGAGAAGGAATCTGAGAAAGAATATCCTTCCATCTGTCATCGGCAAGAACCTGTTCCGATTCTACCCATCCCGGAGCAACGGCATTTGCATTAATATTGTGTCCGGCAAGTTCCCCGGCAAAGGATTTTGTCAAGCTGATGACCCCTGCTTTGGCAGCGCCATAAATGGACACTCCTTTTCCAGGATTCTTTCCATCAGAAGAAGAGATGTTGACAATTCTTCCATAATTATTTGGAAGCATAGATTTTTGAACGACTGCCTGTGTAACAAAGAACAGGCCTTTTAAATTTATATTAATTACAAAATCAAATTGTTTTTCTGTGACTTCCAGGATAGGGGAAGCCGGATAGACACCAGCATTATTAATAAGGATATCAATCCGTCCCATGGTATCTACTGCCTGACTGACTGCCCCTTCGATATTTGCCATATCAGTGAGATCGCATACAAGAGGCATGACCCGGACGCCTAGAGAACGGCAGGATGAGATTACTTCGCTGTCTGGTGTAACAGCCACGTCCAGTATAATAATATCAGCGCCTTTTTTGGCCAGAGTCTCAGCAATACATTTTCCAATGCCGTTGGCTGCTCCCGTAACAAGAGCAACTTTACCGCTTAATTCTTTCTCTTTCATATTTATATTCTCCTTTCGTGATAAAGTTTATAATCCGTTGTGATGGTATCTGTTCCTTCAGGAGCCAGCGTGCGTGACAAAGTTTGTATACCTGTGCGTTTTACCGCCAGCATAAGAGCATAAGGATCTGTAATATCAACAGATTTTTCGAAATAGGACAGAATTTGTTTAAAGAATCGAGTTCCGTTTTTTATGATCTGATCGGCAGTGCTGTCAATAAGATCTGTATTGATGGTTTTTACCAGTTCCGGTATATAGGATTCCAGCTCCTTTGCGTATTCCAATGTGTGGATGATTTCGTCCGGGGTTGTATGTATAGTCAGGCCCCGGTTACCCATAACAGTAACGGCATGTCCGGTTTCATAAATATATTGTCCGGCCATATCTGTGAGAAGACATTGGCTAAGATGTGCGGTGTTCCGTTCAACATCTTGCTGACAGCGGCCAAGTTTGTTGGTGAAAATCATAGAACCAACAAGATTTCCATGATGTATTTTTTTCAGAGCGGACAGAAACACCAGTCTCTTAAAAGGAGAGTGGAACATGTCTCCATAAGAATGTGCCAGACTGGCATGAAGAAGATCCTCCACAATATACTGCTCCAAAAGAGCATATCCAATCAGCATACCGAGATCATCAGCCACAGGGCCATATCCGTCATCCAGATTGGAATGGATGAGAGTACCTGATTCTTTAAAGGAAGCCATCAGTTTGATTGCTTTTACTGTATGTTCTGTTCGAGCCTCCAAATCAGAATATTCAGGATAGTCCCATCCAAAATACTGGGATATATTTCCGATGGTTGTCACACCTGCCTGTAAGGCAGCCCGCGTATTTTCCAAAGATGCAGGACTTCCAATCATATTATCACCCAGATGAGGCTGCATATAGGAGGAAGCCCCTAATATATCCCAGTCTTTTTGAGAGGAAAAATAAAGGGCGTCACCTTGCCGGTAAATAGAACGCATATCCTCAGGAAGTGCCATTGCATAGTCAATGCTGACGCCGAAACGCTCCAAGTGGAGCTGCTTTTCCTGTAGCTGTATTTCCAGTTCCTTTATTTGTGTCTGTAATTCTTTCAGGGTAGGGCAGCAAAGATGACAGTGATAAGTAAAGTTTTTCTGTTTTGCCCTGTTTTTTTTAAATTCTTTTTCTGAAGAAAAACCACTGCATTTTATTGCTTGTGTTTTTCCGAGAGTAAACAAGGATTCATTCTCTTGATGAGTCATAAGTACCTCCTTTGATTTTCTTTATTCCAAAGCCTGACAAAGCGCAGAACAACATGGCGGCGGGAGTAAGCAGTCCCAGGAAATAGTAGGGAAGATAAGAAGAAACCGCAACACCCAATGTGGCAGAACAGTAAATACCATTCGTTCCCCAGGGAACCATGGGGCAGATAATGGTACCACCATCCTCCAGAGTTCTGGATAGAACACTTCGTCTTAGACCTTGTTCGTCATAACATTGTCCCCACACATTAGCCGGAATGATCATTGCCAGATAGGGATCCGCTGCAAAGAAGCTTAAAAGAAAAGTAAGGACCCATGTGGAAATAACCAGTCCCGGAATATGGCAAGTCAGTTTTTGTGTTTTTGTCAGAATGCCATTTATAATGCCTGTGGCTTGAAACGCGCCTGCCAGGGACAGTGAGAACAGCATAAGAGTAATCGTAGTTGTCATGGTGGTCAGGCCGCCCCGTGTTACAAGAGTGTCCACAGCCTCCACGCCTGTATTTCCCACATACCCGGAATACATATAGGAAAGTCCTTCCTTCCATGATCTGCCTTGGTAGAATACGGTAAAAAGCAGACCCATTCCGGAAGCGGCCATCATAGTAGGAATGGCAGGAAATTTTTTTATAATCAAAAAGATCATAATGATAAGTGGAAGGAAGAGAATCGGGCTGATGCGAAAAGAACTTTTGATTCCTTCTGTAATGATGGATATCTGCTGTGCACTTGAATTTTCGTTACTGTATTTCAATCCCAGGATTCCAAAAAGTATCAGGCTGCCGATATAAGCCGGACCAGTTGTAAAGAGCATTGATCTTACATGCTCATACAAATCCGTTTTTGCGACAGAAGCAGCAAAATTAGTGGAATCGCTGACAGGAGACTGTTTGTCTCCGAAGTAGGCACCGCTGATAATTGCACCGGCTGTCAGTCCGACAGGGATTTTCAGTCCGGTGCCAATTCCAATAAAGGCAACACCGATGGTACCTATTGTTGTCCAGGAAGAGCCAGTACATAAAGACATAATGCTGCATAAAATAACAACCGATATTAAAAAATACTGGGGAGAAAAAATTTGAAAGCCATAGTAGATAATGGCTGGCACAGTTCCGCTTGACATCCAGGTTCCCACAGTCACACCGATCAGGCATATGATCAGAATAGCTTCTATAGATTCAGAAATATTGTAGATGATTCCTTCTCTTATTTCGCTCCAAGAGACTTTATGGGTGACACCATAAAGCACGATCACAGCAATACTGAAAAGAAGAGGAATATGAGGGCTTTGCTGTAAGATTACTACTCCATATATCAGAATAAGGACAGCAACCCCCAGCCAGATAGCAGACTCTGCAAATGTATGTTTTGTCTTAAATTTCATATTCCCCCTCCTTCTTATTATTCCTTAACTGCTTTGTAATTTCCGATTCCGATTGCCGCAAAAAGAATGCAGATGATAGGTGCGGCATAGCCGATTATGTACCACGGGATATAGGAAGAAACGGCAATTCCAAGTGTGGCGGATACATAGAGTCCGCCAGATCCCCAGGGAACCATAGGCGCAAAAAGTACGGCATTTCCAACATTTCGACACAGAACATTTCTGTTCAGACCCAGATCATCATAGGCGGTGTCAAGAGCTTTAGATGGCAAAGTCATAGCCAAATATGGGTCAGCGGCAAAATAGCTGAAAATAAAGGTCAGTACATTCGTAAGAGCCACAAGTGGAGTTACTTTTTTGATTAGTGGTGATATGTGACCTAAAATAACAGGAATGATACCGATTCTTCGGAGAACTCCAGCCATCCACATAGAGAAAATCATCAGAGCCACGGTGCTCATCATATTGTTCATGCCTCCGCGAGTAATAATTGCATCTACATCTTTTACACCCGTATTTCCTACATATCCATTCATCAGATATCCAAGTGCGCAAGAGAGGCTTTCGTGTTGGAATATGATTGCTACAATAATTCCAGTCACTGCCGCCACAATCATTGTAGGAATGGCAGGCAGCTTAATGGCAATCATAATAAATAGTATAATAATCGGAATCAGGAGAAGAGGTGTCAGATGAAACCCTTTTTCCAGTCCGGCCAATGTTGATTCAATCTGAGAGGAACTGGACGCGTTGGAACCAGAATAGCGAAGCCCTATAATAATGTAGGCAACAAAACTGATTAAAAGCGCCGGAATATTGGTGCACAGCATTCCTCTGACTCCATTGTAGAGTCCTGCTCCGGACACTGCTGTTGCAAAATTACATCCATCGGACATAGGAGACTGGGTGTCACCGAAAAATGCACCACAGCAAATAGCGCCTACAACGATAGGAGCCGGAATACCCATAGATACACCAATTCCCAGAAATGCAACTCCCACAGTTCCAACGGTTGTCCAGGAACTACCAGTCAAAGTACTCATAATAGCACAAAGGATCACAGTAAAGGGAAGAATAAAGGACGGTGAAAATATTTTTAGACCGGCCCATATAACATAAGGAACTGTACCGCACGCAACCCAGGCTCCAACAACCATACCAATGGTCATAACAATAATAATAGCTTCCAGGCTGCTGGCGATGGATTCAAAAGCTTTGTCCATCATATCTTTCCACGAAATCTTCAGATATAATCCATAAAAAGATAAAAGAAATGCACATGCTAAAATCGGAATGTGTGGCGATAATTGGAGTACAAGGATTCCAACCATCAGTACGATTACAGCAAGTACAAGGATCAGAATCGACATGCCTAATGTAGGCTGTTTTTCTTTTGATTGTTCTTTTCTCTCAATCTCACTCATAAAAAAACCCCCTGTTTAAATTTTTATAAAAATAACCATAAAACATAAATCGCGATGTTAATGTTTTAACAATTCTTATTATAAATTTCAACACACTTAAATTCAATGTCTGAAACCTTATTTGTTATATCAATTTTGTTCTACTAATTTGGAGAAAAAAGACAAAAAAACAAGTGCTAAGTGATGTAAAAACAAAGACATATTTCATCACCACTTAGCACTTATCCTTAGAAAGAACAGAGTCTTAGAGAAGCTGACTTTGGTATAAGGAATTCCAGATACAAAAGCAGATATAAAGAAAAACTATAGCAGGCTGTCAAGATTCTCTCTTACAATTCGAATAAATAGGTTGGCAGTTTGGCTTAAAGTATGATTCTTAAGAAAAACCATTCCCACTGTGATTTCTTCATCTGTTTTAAAAGGGATTGCGACGATATCTTCGCCCTGAAGGTCTTTGTCAATCATTTTAGTACAGGTTGTAAAACCATTCAGAGTATGAATCAGATAAAACAAAGTACTGCGGTCGCTGACCCGGATGTTTTTCCTATGGTCAAGTATATCCAAAGTTTCTTCAGAAAAATATCTGGAATTAAATTCTCCCTTTCCAAAAGAAAGAAAAATATAAGGTCGAAGATCCCGGAATTGAATCTCTTTTTTAGAGGCCAGGGGATGATTTTTGCCCACAAGAATATAGGAGGAAACTGAAAAAAGCTCTGTAAAGACAAGGTTGGCTTCTCTCAAATGACGCTGTATCGTGGGCTTATTAAAAGGATTCATGTACAAAATACCAATTTCACTTTTATAGCATTTTACATCATTAATCACTTCTGAAACCGTTGTTTCCCGGAATATAAAATCAAATTCCTCCGGATTTAGTTCCTGCACAAGCTGTGAAAAGGCATTCACAGCAAACGTATAATGCTGTGTGGAAATACCGAACGTTTTCTTTTCAGAAGAAGAAGTGCCAAGATACTGCTGTTCCAGCATCTTTTCCTGCTCTACAATCTGGGCTGCATAGCCGAGAAATTCTTTCCCTTTCGGGGACACACTAATTCCCTTATTTGTGCGAATGAAGATATCGAAATTAAGCTCATTTTCCAACTCCCGGATTGCATTTGACAGGCTGGGCTGAGAAATATAAAGACTCTTGGCCGCAGCATTCATGGAACCTCTTTTTGCTATTTCTATGGCGTATTTTAACTGTTGTAATGTCACTGTTTCCCCCTCCGTTTGATGATTATAAATTCTCGGAATTCTCAGCCCTTATTTTTCAAAGCTTCCCATCCCTTTCTTCAGAAAAACAGCATAGATTTTCGAGTATCTTTTTATAACTATCACGAACCGTCAATATATCCCTGTTTATAAGGGTTTGACGGTCTTTCTTCATATTCATGTTACAGGTACACTGCGCAACTGAACCTAACTACGCATATTTCCGCCGTAAAACGTTGTATAAATCGTTGTAAATTACGCTATCAGACTTCGCATTTCTCTGTTTGCTCCTGCCTCTGACGCATGGGCGTATAAGTCCAGCGTTATCGTTATGCTTGCGTGTCCCATGATATACTGTAAATTCTTCGGGTTCATGTTCTTCCGTGCAAGCGGTGTACAGAACGTATGTCTTAGGCTACGGGGCATTATCTTCGGCAACGGCGTTTTCTCATGGTTCTTGTTGTACTTCTTCAAAACACCGTCCAGCACCGATTTATAATTGCTTTCCTGCATAGGGCGCCGTTGGGACTGATGAACAGAAAATTACGGTACCCGTCTATCTCTTTGAACGTTGGCTTCTGCTTCCTTTTCAGCACCCGTCGAAAGGCTTTCTCTGTTTCCTCGCTCATAGGCACGTTGCGGAAATCGCTCTTACCGTGGGCGGATCACTCCGTTAGTTTGCGAGATTTTGAGTTTATCTTCCACATAAACTGGATTTGTATTCTAATTCAAGTATAAAATCATTACTTCCTGTTGGGCTTTCTTTTTATTTCCAGCAGTTTAACGAAATCACCAAACAAGGTTGTATCCGTTGGCTCAAACATCAGCCATTTTCCGTCATGATAGGTTTTAGTTTCATCATAAATTTTTTGAACTTCTTTTGAATAATTATTTCTATCTGTTTCGAATTTTAATCTTTCATCTTTCCCTAAGATAATCATAAATCCTACGCAGTTTTCTCTTGCGTACAATGTACAAAGCGTTTTTCCGCCTCGACGGTACTTATACTCATAAGTCCACGCTTTACCACCTTTGTTCCACAAGCATTCCATTTCATATTTTTCATCAATTAAGGTACACAGTTTATTCCATATATCATATAATGATTGTCCGACTAAAGCAGTCATTTCCTCTGCCTTAGGTATTTTATCTAGCATACTCGTTTCTCCTTTACAATTTCCGATATGTCTTTACAATCATTATATCATGCTTCTTTCAGCATTGTCATTTCTTTTCTGCTTTTGAAAAACTACTTATTAGCCTCTGTTTTGTAAAGAGTGCTGTTCAGCACCTCTCTGATAGATTTAGTGTTTATGCGGATATTCTCGATTTTTCGCCCGTTTTTATTATTGAAAATCACCCACTATTTTCGCCAAAAGGCTTGACAGATCACTCAAAATTTACGGCGAAGCCGATTGAATATATTCTATTTTCATCGACTGGAGGCGATTTTTATGTTCCCTTGTAACATCGGCGGCCATGCCGCCTATCAGGATTTTGGCCTGACTGAAATTTTCCATTTCTACCCAGATCCCTTATGCTGGAACGTTATTCCAAACATGGGCCTGCTCCAAGAATTCCTTCCTGCATGCTTCGTTCCTGCCTGTTATCCATTAAATTTAAGATTACTTCTATTACCCGCTGAGTCGCTTTACTCAAGGAAAATCCTTTGTACGCTATACTTAGCGGTTTCTCCTTTGGCGATGTTCCCGGTATTGGTACCTTTTATTCTCTCGTCTGTGGGATTCTGATTCTAATAACCAATGTTCCGATTGATAATTCAGCAAGTTTATCTTCAGGAAATCTAATATTTCCAGCCCTCTGTGTGCCGCTCCTATATCATATCCACCGTCTAAACCAATTTCCTGATATCCACATAATTGTCCTTGTTTCTATACACTTCAGAACAATCTCATTAAAAATTTCGCGGAGGATACTGGCATCCTTAAAACATCGTTTTCGGTTCTGGCTGAAAGTGGAATGATCCGGTACTCTGTGCATGAGATCAATCCCACAAAACCAACGGTAAGAAAGGTTAGGTGATACTTCCTCATCAAGCCTTCGCTCTGATTTTAGATCAATAGATTTTCTTCCTGAATTAGAATAATAAGGAGCAGCTTTTTCGTATATAAAATCAAAGTTTACACATTTTTAATCTGTCTCAGAAGATGATTCTCTGGAATCATGGAATCTATATCAAGGATTATCATTTGGATTTGTCGTTTTATTCCCATAATAAAAAGTGACCTCCTGCAATTGATATAATAAGTATACCATACAGAAGGTCATTTTTCTTTAGTTTGTCAACAGGTCCCAAGTTTCACACTCTCACGGCTACTTCTGAGTACGTGGAAGAAATCAAATCCCTGCCTGTGAAACGTCAAGTTTCTGTCAGCGGAACACTGAAAAAATTAGGCGTTTCACGTTCGGGTTACAATGCATGGAAGAAACGGGTTCCTTCGGACACGTCTGTTCGTCGTGCAATGATCACCGCCTTCTTTCGGTCAGAGTATTTTATATTCTGCCCTTTACTAATCTCGAGAGCTCCATTCAAAAAAACGGCTGCTACTGGGCTTCCTGCACAGGGTAAAAGCCACAGGCGTATATCTCTGATGTCTCCAATCCCTTTATGAGTTCTTTCTCCTCGCCTGTTAAGGTATCCTGATCCTTGTCTTTCAGTTCTTCTAATAAATCTCTTTGAAGTTTTGACTGGATAAGTATTGGTATCTTTAATGTACGTTCAATCTACCCGTTAGCATTTTTATGAAAATCAAACGTTTCCTCCGCATCTGTTACATTCAGCCAGTGAGATTCATGTCTCTACATATTTTTTTACATTCTCTGCCGCATCCAATCAGGTGGAATGGATAGATATACCAATGAGCATAAATATCGTCATTATCGCCTTTTTTATTTAGCATTAGTAAATCAATTGTATATGAATAATTTCACTAACATTTTAATTTATTTTATACAACAAAAAAGCCCGCAAACACTAGTTTTACGGACTTTTCAAACTCCCCGAGTTGGGCTCGAACCAACGACCCTTCGGTTAACAGCCGAATGCTCTACCACTGAGCTATCGAGGATCATGCTATCTGTAATGAAAGAAAAACACCGGCCTCCACACTTTAGTATGGCCTCCTGGTGCCCTATATATACCTTCAAAACCGCATACGGGAAATACTTCCATCCAAAACTCCAACTCCGAGTCTTTTTCTGCCTTCCAGCCTCTCTGGTCATGCCCTCGACCGATTAGTAATAGTCAGCTCCATGCATTGCTGCACTTCCACCTCTATCCTATCTACCTCGTCGTCTTCAAGGGGTCTTACTGGCTTAACGCCAGGGATATCTCATCTCGAGGGGGGCTTCACGCTTAGATGCCTTCAGCGTTTATCCCGTCCCGGCTTGGCTACTCTGCCATGCGCCTGGAGGCGCAACAGATCCACCAGCGGCCAGTCCATCCCGGTCCTCTCGTACTAAGGACAGCTCCTCTCAAATATCCTACGCCCGCGCCGGATAGGGACCGAACTGTCTCACGACGTTCTGAACCCAGCTCGCGTACCGCTTTAATGGGCGAACAGCCCAACCCTTGGGACCTACTTCAGCCCCAGGATGCGATGAGCCGACATCGAGGTGCCAAACCACTCCGTCGATGTGAACTCTTGGGAGTGATAAGCCTGTTATCCCCAGGGTAGCTTTTATCCGTTGAGCGATGGCAATCCCACTTTATACCACCGGATCACTAAGTCCTACTTTCGTACCTGCTCCACCCGTCGGTGTCGCAGTCAAGCCCTCTTCTGCCTTTGCGCTCTGCGAATGGTTTCCGACCATTCTGAGAGGACCTTTGAGCGCCTCCGATACCCTTTCGGAGGCGACCGCCCCAGTCAAACTCCCCGCCTGACATTGTCCCCCAGCCGGTTCACGGCTGCTGGTTAGAAACCCAGCACTGCAAGGGTGGTATCCCAACAGCGGCTCCGCGACGACTGGCGTCATCGCTTCCTAGCCTCCCACCTATCCTGTACATGCAATACCGGATCCCAGTATCAAGCTGGAGTAAAGCTCCATGGGGTCTTTCCGTCCTGGCGCGGGTAACCAGCATCTTCACTGGTACTTCAATTTCACCGGGTGCATTGTCGAGACAGTGCCCAAATCATTACGCCTTTCGTGCGGGTCGGAACTTACCCGACAAGGAATTTCGCTACCTTAGGACCGTTATAGTTACGGCCGCCGTTTACTGGGGCTTAAGTTCAAGGCTTCGATCGCTCTAACCTCTCCCCTTAACCTTCCAGCACCGGGCAGGCGTCAGCCCATATACCTCGCCTTGCGGCTTCGCATAGACCTGTGTTTTTGCTAAACAGTTGCTTGGGCCAATTCTCTGCGGCCATATCTCTATGGCACTCCTTCTCCCGAAGTTACGGAGTCATTTTGCCGAGTTCCTTGACAATGCTTCTCCCGTCGGCCTTAGGATTCTCTCCTCATCTACCTGTGTCGGTTTGCGGTACGGGCGCGATATGAGCGATAGCGGCTTTTCTTGACGCATGGCTCGCATACTTCCCTACTTGCAGTTCGGTACGCGTCACGGCTTCGGGTTACGCTGCACGGATTTGCCTATGCAGCCCCTACCCCGCTTGCGCCGGTCTTTCCATTCCCGGCTTATGCTTTCCACGCGTGTCCCCACAGTTCTGTCATATCGCGGTACAGGAATCTCAACCTGTTGTCCATCGGCTACGGCTCCCGCCCTCGCCTTAGGCCCCGACTTACCCAGAGCAGATCAGCTTTACTCTGGAAACCTTGGATATTCGGCCGGAAGGATTCCCACCTTCCTCTCGCTACTCATTCCGGCATTCTCTCTTCGATGCGGTCCACGGCTCCTTCCGGTGCCGCTTCCTCCCGCATCCAATGCTCCTCTACCGATGTACTTGGTACATCCCCGGGCTTCGGCAGTGTGTTTCAGCCCCGGACATTTTCGGCGCGGGACCTCTCGACTAGTGAGCTATTACGCACTCTTTGAATGCATGGCTGCTTCTGAGCCAACATCCTAGTTGTCTTCGAAATCCCACATCCTTTTCCACTTAACACACATTTTGGGGCCTTAGCCGCAGGTCTGGGCTCTTTCCCTTTCGACTGCCCAACTTATCTCGTGCAGTCTGACTCCCATACATCATCTACGCGGCATTCGGAGTTTGATATTCTTCGGTAAGCTTTGACGCCCCCTAGGAAATTCAGTGCTCTACCTCCGCAAGACTCGTATGAGGCTAGCCCTAAAGCTATTTCGAGGAGAACCAGCTATCTCCGGGTTCGATTGGAATTTCTCCCCTATCCACACCTCATCCCCACCCTTTTCAACGGATGTGGGTTCGGTCCTCCATTGCCTTTTACGGCAACTTCAACCTGGACATGGATAGATCACCCGGTTTCGGGTCTACTCCGGCTGACTCCTTCGCCCTATTCAGACTTGGTTTCCCTTCGGCTCCGGGCCTTTAGCCCTTAACCTTGCCAGCCGGCGTAACTCGCCGGACCGTTCTACAAAAAGTACGCGGTTGGGCACGTAAGGCCCTTCCACAGCTTGTAAACATATGGTTTCAGGTTCTCTTTCACTCCCCTCCCGGGGTTCTTTTCACCGTTCCTTCACAGTACTATGCGCTATCGGTCACTAAGGAGTATTTAGCCTTGCGGGGTGGTCCCCGCCTCTTCCCACAAGGTTTCTCGTGTCTCGTGGTACTCTGGATACCGCCGTGTCTGTCAGGCTTTCGCTTACGGGGCTTTCACCCTCTCTGGCCGGCTTTCCCAAAGCCGTTCTGCTAGCCTTCCCGA
>NZ_CP036170.1:1190000-1292500 GCF_004295125.1 [Clostridium] scindens ATCC 35704
CAAGCAGGAGGTCACGAGTTCGAATCTCGTATTCTCCACTCGATGCGCGACGCGCATCGCATATGTACCTTGAAAACCGCATACATGGAAATAGAAAAAAGATCAAGATCAATATCTAGATCAAGACATCCGAGGTAATCGCGGAAGCGATTATTCAGAACAAACCAGATTCGAGGCAACGAATAGAAAAAATGCCAACTGGCCAACGCCGGCAACGCTATGCCGACGTAGGATCGAAGCGCCGCCCGTGCGCTTAAGTCCGCTTGGTCATGCTAGAAAGAGCATATGGTGGATGCCTTGGCACTAAGAGCCGATGAAAGACGCGATAAGCTGCGAAAAGCTTCGGGGAGGGGCAAATACCCTTTGATCCGGAGGTGTCTGAATGGGGAAACCCGCATGAGGAGCCCTCATGCATCCCTGCGCCAATCCATAACGCAGGGAGGGGAACCCGGCGAACTGAAACATCTAAGTAGCCGGAGGAAGAGAAAACAACAAGTGATTCCGTAAGTAGCGGCGAGCGAACACGGAGGAGCCCAAACCGGGGCGCGTGCGCCCCGGGGTTCGGACCGCGGAAGTGATTCGGGAAGGCTAGCAGAACGGCTTTGGGAAAGCCGGCCAGAGAGGGTGAAAGCCCCGTAAGCGAAAGCCTGACAGACACGGCGGTATCCAGAGTACCACGAGACACGAGAAACCTTGTGGGAAGAGGCGGGGACCACCCCGCAAGGCTAAATACTCCTTAGTGACCGATAGCGCATAGTACTGTGAAGGAACGGTGAAAAGAACCCCGGGAGGGGAGTGAAAGAGAACCTGAAACCATATGTTTACAAGCTGTGGAAGGGCCTTACGTGCCCAACCGCGTACTTTTTGTAGAACGGTCCGGCGAGTTACGCCGGCTGGCAAGGTTAAGGGCTAAAGGCCCGGAGCCGAAGGGAAACCAAGTCTGAATAGGGCGAAGGAGTCAGCCGGAGTAGACCCGAAACCGGGTGATCTATCCATGTCCAGGTTGAAGTTGCCGTAAAAGGCAATGGAGGACCGAACCCACATCCGTTGAAAAGGGTGGGGATGAGGTGTGGATAGGGGAGAAATTCCAATCGAACCCGGAGATAGCTGGTTCTCCTCGAAATAGCTTTAGGGCTAGCCTCATACGAGTCTTGCGGAGGTAGAGCACTGAATTTCCTAGGGGGCGTCAAAGCTTACCGAAGAATATCAAACTCCGAATGCCGCGTAGATGATGTATGGGAGTCAGACTGCACGAGATAAGTTGGGCAGTCGAAAGGGAAAGAGCCCAGACCTGCGGCTAAGGCCCCAAAATGTGTGTTAAGTGGAAAAGGATGTGGGATTTCGAAGACAACTAGGATGTTGGCTCAGAAGCAGCCATGCATTCAAAGAGTGCGTAATAGCTCACTAGTCGAGAGGTCCCGCGCCGAAAATGTCCGGGGCTGAAACACACTGCCGAAGCCCGGGGATGTACCAAGTACATCGGTAGAGGAGCATTGGATGCGGGAGGAAGCGGCACCGGAAGGAGCCGTGGACCGCATCGAAGAGAGAATGCCGGAATGAGTAGCGAGAGGAAGGTGGGAATCCTTCCGGCCGAATATCCAAGGTTTCCAGAGTAAAGCTGATCTGCTCTGGGTAAGTCGGGGCCTAAGGCGAGGGCGGGAGCCGTAGCCGATGGACAACAGGTTGAGATTCCTGTACCGCGATATGACAGAACTGTGGGGACACGCGTGGAAAGCATAAGCCGGGAATGGAAAGACCGGCGCAAGCGGGGCAGGGGCTGCATAGGCAAATCCGTGCAGCGTAACCCGAAGCCGTGACGCGTACCGAACTGCAAGTAGGGAAGTATGCGAGCCATGCGTCAAGAAAAGCCGCTATCGCTCATATCGCGCCCGTACCGCAAACCGACACAGGTAGATGAGGAGAGAATCCTAAGGCCGACGGGAGAAGCATTGTCAAGGAACTCGGCAAAATGACTCCGTAACTTCGGGAGAAGGAGTGCCATAGAGATATGGCCGCAGAGAATTGGCCCAAGCAACTGTTTAGCAAAAACACAGGTCTATGCGAAGCCGCAAGGCGAGGTATATGGGCTGACGCCTGCCCGGTGCTGGAAGGTTAAGGGGAGAGGTTAGAGCGATCGAAGCCTTGAACTTAAGCCCCAGTAAACGGCGGCCGTAACTATAACGGTCCTAAGGTAGCGAAATTCCTTGTCGGGTAAGTTCCGACCCGCACGAAAGGCGTAATGATTTGGGCACTGTCTCGACAATGCACCCGGTGAAATTGAAGTACCAGTGAAGATGCTGGTTACCCGCGCCAGGACGGAAAGACCCCATGGAGCTTTACTCCAGCTTGATACTGGGATCCGGTATTGCATGTACAGGATAGGTGGGAGGCTAGGAAGCGGGGACGCCAGTCGCCGCGGAGCCGCTGTTGGGATACCACCCTTGCAGTGCTGGGTTTCTAACCAGCAGCCGTGAACCGGCTGGGGGACAATGTCAGGCGGGGAGTTTGACTGGGGCGGTCGCCTCCGAAAGGGTATCGGAGGCGCTCAAAGGTCCTCTCAGAATGGTCGGAAACCATTCGCAGAGCGCAAAGGCAGAAGAGGGCTTGACTGCGACACCGACGGGTGGAGCAGGTACGAAAGTAGGACTTAGTGATCCGGTGGTATAAAGTGGGATTGCCATCGCTCAACGGATAAAAGCTACCCTGGGGATAACAGGCTTATCACTCCCAAGAGTTCACATCGACGGAGTGGTTTGGCACCTCGATGTCGGCTCATCGCATCCTGGGGCTGAAGTAGGTCCCAAGGGTTGGGCTGTTCGCCCATTAAAGCGGTACGCGAGCTGGGTTCAGAACGTCGTGAGACAGTTCGGTCCCTATCCGGCGCGGGCGTAGGATATTTGAGAGGAGCTGTCCTTAGTACGAGAGGACCGGGATGGACTGGCCGCTGGTGGATCTGTTGCGCCTCCAGGCGCATGGCAGAGTAGCCAAGCCGGGACGGGATAAACGCTGAAGGCATCTAAGCGTGAAGCCCCCCTCGAGATGAGATATCCCTGGCGTTAAGCCAGTAAGACCCCTTGAAGACGACGAGGTAGATAGGATAGAGGTGGAAGTGCAGCAATGCATGGAGCTGACTATTACTAATCGGTCGAGGGCATGACCAGAGAGGCTGGAAGGCAGAAAAAGACTCGGAGTTGGAGTTTCGGATGGAAGTATTTCCCGTATGCGGTTTTGAAGGTACATGTGCCTTTTAGTAAGGCCCAGTGGCTCAGTTGGTTAGAGCGCCGCCCTGTCACGGCGGAGGTCGAGAGTTCGAGTCTCTTCTGGGTCGTTTAAATGGGATCATAGCTCAGCTGGGAGAGCATCTGCCTTACAAGCAGAGGGTCATAGGTTCGAGCCCTATTGGTCCCACTTAAACAAAATGGATGGATTCCCGAGTGGCCAAAGGGGGCAGACTGTAAATCTGTTGGCGACGCCTTCGAAGGTTCGAATCCTTCTCCATCCACTAAGATGTAGAATATACATCTTTTTAGCCAAAGGCTTGTGCCGATGTGGCTCAATTGGCAGAGCAGCTGATTTGTAATCAGCAGGTTATCGGTTCGAGTCCGATCATCGGCTTAGTCTTCAAATATTATATCGCGGGGTGGAGCAGTCTGGAAGCTCGTCGGGCTCATAACCCGAAGGTCGTAGGTTCAAATCCTGCCCCCGCAACTCGCACGAATGTGCATAATTGAATACTTTATGTATTAGCCCAGATAGCTCAGTCGGTAGAGCAGAGGACTGAAAATCCTCGTGTCGCTGGTTCGATTCCGGCTCTGGGCATTTTATTTACCAAATATTTGATATGGGCGTGTAGCTCAGGTGGTAGAGCACTTGACTTTTAATCAAGTTGTCCGGGGTTCGAATCCCCGCACGCTCATGGAATGAGAGGGAGACAGATACCGTAATAGGTACTGTCTCTTTTTACTTTAATACGTAAATGTGTTGACAGAATGCATATTTTCTTGTATATTAGGTAATAATAAAAGGGAGTAACTGGCGCTTAGGTCTAATAGTCCGGCGTTTGCGATGTCGTCAGTACGATGAGCAATCATCCGTATCGTAATGAAATGGTGAGACTTTTATTGCATAGTGGTTCTGTGCAATAGGGGTCTATTTTTTTACCCCATTGCAGGAGGAAAGAGAGGGCAAGCAATGCTAACAAGTTTACAAGCAAGAAAAAACCAAGAGATTTATGGGTTTAATGAACTGGTAGAAGGCAAGAAAAAAAGCATGATCCAGATATTCCTGGAGCAATTCAAAGACTTTCTTGTCATTATTCTGATCATTGCAGCGATCGTATCAGGTTTTCTTGGAGATGCAGAGAGCGCGGCCGTTATATTTATCGTCATTACTATCAATGCGATTCTAGGGACCGTACAGACGGTAAAGGCAGAGCAGTCGCTAAACAGTTTAAAACAACTGTCAGCACCCGAGGCAAAGGTAATCAGAGATGGCGTGGTGATACAGATACCATCCAGAGAAGTAACTGTTGGAGATGAAGTAGTAATTGAGGCAGGTGACTGTATCCCTGCAGACGGAAAACTTTTGGAGTGTGCAAGCCTCAAAGTCGATGAGAGCGCGCTGACAGGAGAGAGTCTGTCCGTGGAGAAGTCGTTGGAAGAAGCGTCGGAAGGCGCTGCATTGGGAGACCAGACGAACAAAGTGTTCTCTGGAAGTTTTTCCACATATGGAAGAGGAACGTTCGAAGTTACGGCTATTGGAATGGAGACAGAAGTAGGGAAGATTGCCAAGTTATTGAAGACGACATCGGAAAAACGAACACCCCTCCAGATAAATCTGGATGACTTTGGAAAGAAACTGTCTATCATTATACTTGTATTCTGCGCAATTTTATTTGCCATTAATGTGATAAGGGGCGGTTCTGCTGTGGATGCATTCCTATTTGCGGTAGCCCTGGCCGTAGCAGCGATTCCGGAGGCGCTTAGTTCTATCGTAACGATCGTACTGTCATTCGGCACCCAGAAAATGGCCAAGGAACATGCAATTATAAGAAAACTTCAGGCGGTTGAGGGCCTGGGGAGCGTATCCATCATCTGCTCGGATAAAACAGGAACTCTGACGCAGAATAAAATGACAGTGGAAGACTACTATGTGGATGGAAAGAGAATCTCCGTGGCTGATATTAATCTTGATGACAGAAACCAGAAGATGCTTCTTAATTGCAGCATGCTCTGTAACGATTCCACCAATACAGATGGACAGGAAATAGGAGATCCGACGGAAACGGCACTGATCAATCTTGGAAGCAATCTTGGCATGGAAGCGGCTATGACCAGGGAAAGGTATCCTCGTATGTCGGAAGTCCCATTTGACAGTGACAGGAAATTGATGTCTACAGCACATGTCTTCGGAGATCGATATGTGATGGTAGCCAAGGGGGCGGTAGATGTACTTCTGAGGCGTATGAGCCACATCAGGATTGGCGATACTGTTAGAGAGATAACGGACGAGGACCAAATGCAGATCGAGATACAGAATCTGGAGTTTTCCAGAGACGGGTTGAGAGTGCTGGCATTCGCATATAAAGAACTGGATGGAGAGAAAGAATTATCTATAGAAGATGAAGAGGGTCTTACATTCCTGGGATTGATCGCAATGATGGATCCGCCGAGGGAAGAATCCAAAGCGGCGGTGGAAGAATGTATAAAGGCAGGAATCAGGCCTATAATGATCACCGGTGATCATAAGATTACCGCAGCGGCAATTGCAAAAAGGATCGGTATACTGAAGGATGAATCAGAGGCTTGCGAAGGCGCTGTGATAGAAGAAATGTCAGATGAAGAACTGAAAGATTTCGTAGAGAAGATATCAGTATATGCCAGGGTATCCCCGGAGCATAAGATCAGGATTGTGCGGGCTTGGCAGGAGAAAGGGAATATCGTAGCCATGACTGGGGACGGGGTAAATGATGCGCCAGCTCTGAAGCAGGCCAACATAGGCGTTGCCATGGGAATTACAGGAAGCGAAGTATCCAAAGATGCGGCGGCAATGGTTCTGACGGATGATAACTTTGCAACAATTATTAAGGCAGTTGAGAATGGGCGAAATATATATCAGAATATCAAGAATTCCATTCAATTTCTGTTGTCCGGAAACTTTGGCGCGATATTGGCCGTGCTGTATGCATCAATTGCCGGACTTCCGGTACCATTTGCGCCAGTGCATCTGCTTTTTATCAACCTTCTGACCGATAGTCTTCCAGCCATTGCATTGGGACTGGAGCCGCATTCCAAGGAAGTCATGAAGCAGAAGCCGCGCCCCATGAACGAATCTATATTGACGAAGCAGTATCTTCTCAGCATAGGCACCGAGGGGCTTAGCATAGGCATTATGACGATGGCAGCATTTCTGATCGGATACAGAAGCGGTGATGCCATTCTGGCAAGCACGATGGCATTTGGCACTTTGTGCACCAGCCGGCTTGTCCATGGATTTAACTGCAAATCCAGCCGCCCGGTACTATTTACAAAAAGATTTTTTAATAATATCTACCTGATCGGAGCATTTTTAATTGGGCTTGTGTTGATTACAGGCGTATTGGTGATTCCGGGGCTGCAGGGTATATTCAAAGTAGCAAGCCTTAATATGGGGCAGCTGCTGACTGTATACGGACTAGCATTATTGAATCTGCCTGTGGTACAGTTGTTGAAATGGATTAGAAATTCTAGATAGGAACAGGAGATTTTATGGAATTAAGTAGAGAGACGGTAAAAAGAATAAAAGGACTGATCGTTTTTGCCGCATTGGTTGTGGCCTGCCTGTGGAAGTATGATGTGGTGGTATCGGTTCTTGCGTTTATCTTTCATGTCATATTTCCATTCGTGCTTGGCGGAGCGATCGCATTCATTTTGAATGTGCCGATGAATTTCATCCAGAGGCATCTATTCGCGCCGGAGAGGGTAGAAAGGCATAAGATACAGAAGAAGATTGCCCGTCCGGTCAGTATGCTGATCGTAATATTCGGAGTGTTTGGCATTGTGGCGCTTGTAATGTTTGTTCTGATACCGCAATTAGGAGATACATTCTCTAATCTGGGAAGCAGCATTCAGGCGTTCATTCCAAAGGTACAGGAATGGGCGGAAAAATTATTCCATGACAATAAGGAGATTATGACCTGGGTCAACAGCCTGAAATTCGATTGGAATAAGATCATGGGCGCAGGCATAGATTTCTTCAAGAATGGGGCAGGAAGCGTGCTTGATTCTACGATTACTGCTGCAAAGAGCATTGTGAGCGGAATTACTACCTTCTTTATCGCATTTGTATTTGCGGTCTATATCCTGCTCCAGAAGGAAAAACTAGGCATTCAGGCTAAAAAGGTCCTATTTGCCTTTGTAAGAAAAGGCCGGGCTGAGGCTGCTATGGAAGTATTGTCGCTGACCTACAATACATTCTCAAGTTTCCTGACTGGCCAGTGCCTGGAGGCCATTATCTTAGGGAGCATGTTCGTCGTAACCATGACGCTTTTTAAACTGCCTTATGCTTTGCTGGTAGGGATTGTCATCGCGTTTACGGCCTTGATTCCAATATTTGGTGCATTTATCGGCTGTGCTGTGGGAGCATTCCTGATATTTATGGTAGATCCATTTAAGGCGCTTATATTTGTAATTTTGTTCCTGATACTCCAGCAGATAGAGGGGAATCTGATCTATCCTCACGTAGTAGGTAATTCAGTAGGGCTTCCATCCATCTGGGTACTGGCGGCAGTCAGTATCGGAGGAAGCCTGATGGGGATCGTTGGAATGCTGATTTTTATACCGATTATCTCTGTAGTATATGCGCTGTTCCGGGAAATCGTCTACTTGAAATTAAGACAAAAAAAGATAAATCCCAAAGAACTTGAATAACCTATCGAAGAAAATCTGTTATCAAAGGCATCTTTGGAATCCACTATTATTATGTGCATCTATAAAGAAGACAGACGGAGCAGGGCCATCAGATAGGATCCTGCTCTATCTTTTTCTACTCAGCCTGCTACGAACGGTCCATGATCTTACAGTAAATGACGGCAACAGCCGTACTTATGGCTGTGGATATGATTCCGGCGCCGACGATGGCAGCAGGATTGACGCTTCCATACTGGCTCCGGTAGGCAATGACATTTACCGGGATTAATTGTAGGGAGGAAATGTTGATAATCAGGAAGGTGCACATCTCATTACTGGCAATTCCCTTTGGGCGCACCGTACCTGGAAGCCGGTGGCTACGCCTGTCTTCCTCCAATTTACCGAGTTCGTCCATGGCACGCAGTCCGGCTGGCGTTGCGGCCCAGCCCAGGCCCAGGACATTGGCTATAATATTGGTGGTGATGTGTTCCTCGGCTGGGTGCCCGGTGGGGAGTCTTGGGAATAAGAAGCGTATGATCGGACGGATTTTTTTGGAAGCGCCCTTAATGATTCCGGCTTTCGTGGCAATCTCCATAAGACCCACCCAGAAGGACATGACGCCCATCATAGTGATGCACAAGGTAATGGCCTCTTTGGAAGAGTCAATGGCAGCATTGGTAATATCCGGCATGCGTCCGGTAAAGGCGGCAAAAATAATGCCAATCAGTATCATGCCGGCCCACAGATAATTCAGCATATAAAATCCTCGTCTGGCTTTTTAATATATCGTATGAGCCGGGATGGATATTTAGCACAAAGACATAAGAAAGAGGCGGAAGCAGTTGGTTCCTAACTTCCGCCATCCTTTATGTATACTATTTGACTACTTCTTTGATGATTCTGTGCCAGTTCTTATAGGCGATCTTTTCAATCTCATCTTCGTGGAATCCGACGCGCTTCATTTCCTCAATGACATTTGGTACATAAGAGGCATCCTCAAGTCCGATGGTAAAAGGAGTAGACTGGCTGCTGAAAGAGCCCAAGGTATCTCCCTCCAGGAATTCAGAAAAGTCAAATCCGAAACCGACATGATCAATGCCCATTACTTCCACCATATGGACAAGATGTTTTACCAGGTTTTCCAGAGTCTGCTTATCTTCCTCCATATGAACGAATTCATTAAATGAATTGAGCCCGACTATGCCGCCTGTGCGTGCCAGTTCTTTTAACTGGTCATCCATCAGATTCCGCGGGCGGTTGCACAGTGCCCGGCAGTTAGAGTGGGTTGCTACAACAGGGCCTGTGGCAGTGTCAAGGAGATCCCAGAAGGATGCATCATTTAGATGGGACACATCCAGTATCATTCCCAGATCCTGAATCTTTCTCACAGCCCTGCGGCCCACGTCTGTTAACCCGCGCTCCGGGGTGCCAAGGGCTCCGGTAGCCAGAGGATTTTCCTCATTCCAGGTAAGCCCTGCATGCCTTGCGCCAAATTGGTAGAACTCGTCGATAAGGTCTAAGTCTTCCCCAATACTCTTTAAACCTTCCAGTCCGATAAATGCATACATCTTTCCTTCACTTCTTGCAGTCATCATATCGGAATATGAGTGCGATACCTTAAGGATATCAGCACAATCAGGTTCTTCGCAGGCAATGGCCTCCATCATCTGGCGGGTACGCTTCAGCGGGTCCTTGTCATAGGGAGGATCATTCCATATGACGAAGATGCCTCCTTCGATCTGCCCTTTTTTCAGCCGTTCATAATGATATTTACGGAAGATATCACGCTCTCCCTTTAGATGATGCTGCGTTACATCGGTCCAAATATCAGAATGTGCATCAAAGTTCATAAAAATACTTCCTTTCTTTTGTTTGAAGAAATATAAATAAATCAGAGACGGACAGTTGTCCGGCCCTGATCATTTTCCTAAATTCAGGATGTTATTTAGTTTTATAATCCTAAGATGCTGCCTACGATCAATCCAAAGTATGTTCCAAGAACATATCCCAGAGTACCAATCAGTACGATAGGTCCTATCAGCTTGGTCCAGCCCTTAGATACAGCCATAGCAACGGCCGTTGTTGGTCCGCCGATGTTGGCATTGGAGGCAAGGATAATATCTTCCAGATTGAACTTCAATAACTTTCCGGCGATCAGGCTGAAAAGCATATTTACAATTACGATGATAGCCGCAAATAAGAGCAGTAACGGCGAATTCTTGATAATCATAGGTACGGATGCCGGAACACCGATTACGAAGAAGAACAGGTAGATTAAGAATGTACCTAGTTCCTGCGTACCCTTGATTTCGCCAAAGAACTTAGGTGCAAATGTTGCACAAAGCATGGCAATTGTCGTAATCCATAAGTACATATTTCCGAACAGTGTATTCAATATCTGCAGGAATGTATTAGATTTCGGTATCACGCCTGCAAGTCCTGTAGATATTACGTTAGACAATGCAACAATAACAAATCCTGTTGCAGCGGCCAATGCGATATCTTTTAGGGAAATTTCTTTTCTGCCCCAGAACGCGGAGGCATTTGTCTCATTTTCCTTTACATTAACTCCGGCAGCCGCTTCCACTTCATCCACATATGGATGCTTGAAATGCTTGCGGAAGAATCCGATAGATGGCATTGCTATCAATACGAAGAAGTACAGTACCATCAGTAAGTTATCTGCAACCGTTGCGGCAGATATCATGTCGCCAGATACATCGAACGCTGCTCCAAGAGCGGCAAAGTTTACCGTACCTCCGATATAGGTTCCGGTAAATACGCCCGCAAGTCCGGCAAGTTCCGGAATAAATTTGTGGAGCGCCGTATAAGCGAGCAACGCGCCGCAAGCGGTACCTACCGAGCCAATTAGGAATATAATCAGGATACGCCCTGATTCCTTTCCAATCTTTCTCATATCGCACTGCAGCAATAATAGTGGAATAGAAAGCGGTACAACGTAACCCCATACGGCATCCCATACAGGAGCGTCCATTGGAATGATTCCAAAGTTCGATAAGATGATTGCGAAAATCAGTGCAACGATGGCACCGGTCATTTTTGCTGCCCATTTATACCTCTGCTCCAGATATATTGCGGCAGCGGCGCCGGTAGCACAGATAGCCCACAGCACCCAGGTGTTATCCGCTCCAACCAGCGGATTTTGTAGATCGAATATATGTCCCCACATACTCTCGTCCTCCTTTCAAAAATCCCTTTTTGAAGAATTTTCGTCAATTTTTACAATTGAACTAATAACAGTATATATAAATTGTCAATAAAAGTCAATAAATATAAAGAAAGGACAGGATAGGCTTGGAAAATCAAAGGAAATCCTCAAATTTTACAGAATATTTTAGTGTTTGTTCAGAGTCCTCCAAACAATCAGAAGCATAGCGCCACAATTTTCTTTGTTCATGAAATCACCGCTTTTTCCAGATCCAAAGTGCAGCAATAATTCCAATCGTATACAGGATGCTGACTAGGATGGAAGGATTATCTTTTAATAAATAAGTAACTGCAACGACAGCTGCAAGAGAAACCGTAAGCTGGAATGCAGTGAAGATACGTTTTTCGCGGGTTTCTTTTGCCTGCTGGCTCATTTCCGTTCTTTTCTGCTCTAATTCCAGGTATTTGATAAGGTCCTTTTCATTGAGGTGGGAAAGGATCCATTGATCTCTGGAAAATCCGTCCTCATCGTCTTCCGATGAGTAAGAATCCATAATTTTTTTATCCGATTTTTCCTTTTTAAAAAAGTGAAAGTCTTTTCGCTGCTCATCAGGCGCCGTGGCTGCCTTTGGCTCATCAGAAGTATCCGGGGCTTTCTTCGGTTCTTCGGATGCCTTAACTTCTTCAGTGGTCTCGGATGCTGCGTTCTTTTGTTCTTCAGTCATAGGATGTTCCTCCGTTAGGTATTTTATATATATTACATGAATTGCAGATTTATCTTCATGATATAGATTGTAGACGTTTTTCCACATATTTTCAAGGTTATTCAGCATATATTGGGAATAGACTTCACACGGAAATGAGGATGCCCGATGAAATTATTCATGTATGTCACGGATTTTATCGTTCCGCTGGTAATATTCGGAATTGTCAGTTATGGAGTGCTGATGAAGGTAAATGTCTATGATACCTTCATCAAAGGCGCCAAAAGCGGCTTTTTCACGGTAATTAAAATAATGCCGACGCTGATCGGGCTTATGGTGGCAGTAGGAGTGCTGCGGGCTTCGGGATTCCTTGATTTTCTGTCAGGAATTATCGGGCAGTTTACGGAATACATAGGATTTCCAGGAGAACTGGTGCCGCTTACAGTGGTAAAGATGTTCTCTTCTTCGGCGGCCACGGGGCTGCTTCTGGATGCGTTCAAGGAGTATGGAACGGACTCGTACATAGGGCTGGTGGCATCCATCAGCATGTCCTGCACGGAGACTATATTCTACACCATGAGCGTCTACTTTATGACAGCCAAAGTCACGAAGACCAGATATACTCTGGGAGGCGCCATGCTTGCGACCTTTGCAGGGCTTGTGGCCAGCACGGTGCTGGCTGGGATGATGGTGGCCGGGTAATAGTAATTCTACCAGAAAAGGGTAACTGTGCAAGGCCCAAAAGTCAGGAATTGGTAGAAATAGCGTTTCAAAAATGATAAAATTAAAAAGACCTATGAAATCAAGGACAAGTTGGAGAATACAAATGCAGTTACGCAATGAGATCCCAGACACGTTCTGGAGCCTGTTCCGGTCCGTGAACCGGGAGATATACATTGATGCGCTATTATATATCAATGAAGAATACCAATATAATAACTATTTCCTTACCAAAGAGGCATGCATCCAGATTCTAGGCGATATGAATGCCAGGAAGCGGTACGAACTTCAATGGGAAGAAAGCGAGTCTGAATTCGATATGCTGGAGACGCCGTCATCCCGTATCTTGAACTGGCTTCTTCGGACCGGATGGCTTAAACGGATAGAGGATTATAATACGCTGGTGACCAATATCGTGATCCCGGACTATTCCGCCATATTTATTGATGCTTTCGAACGCCTCAGTTCCGAGGATATGGAGGAGACAGACATCTATATCCAGAATGTCTATGCCACGTTATTTTCCTTTCAGAACGATGCAAGAGCCAATCTGGGCATGCTTCGCACGGCTTTGGTGAATACACGCAGGCTTAATAAGGCGCTGCAGGATATGCTCCATAATATGGACAAGTTTTTTGCACGGCTCTTGGATCAAAAGTCTTATGGCGATCTTCTAAGAGAGCATCTGGACGGGTATGTGGAGGAAATCGTGAGGAAGAAGTATCATATCTTGAAGACTTCGGACAATTTCTATATCTATAAGATGGATATTAAGAAGTGTCTGCGCGATATGCGGGAGGATGAAGCGTGGATAGAGCAGGTAAGAGAACGTTCAAGGGCCATGGGAGATACAGGGGAGGATGTATTGGAACTTCTGGATCTGATCGAGAGGGGATTCGATGATATTGAGCATAGGATCGCCAACATGGACAAGGAACATACCAAATACGTCCGCGCGACGGTAACCAGGCTTAACTATCTGCTTAGCGGAGAATCGGATACGAAAGGACTGGTCGTAAAACTTCTGAACCGAATGTCAGAGAGCGCGGATTATGATGAGGTGCTGGCAAAGACGGGGGAGAAGATGAATCTCTCCCTGCTGGAGATATTATCGGAGAAGTCCTTGTATAAAAGGCGGAAGGGGCGAAGATACTTTATCAGCCAGATGGAGCCGGATGAAGAGATTGCGGACCTTGACAAGGAAGATGTGCTGAAGCTTAACCGCATCCAGGTACGCTATACCAAGGAACAGATTGAGGCCTTCATTGAATCCCACATGGATCAGAACGATATTATGGATGCGGCACAGGTAGATATAACGGATGAGGAATCCTTTGAAAAATTGATCTTGGCCTATGATTACAGTACCAGAGGGAGCAGCAAGTACATGGTGCTGGAAGAAGAGCCAAAGATGATAGAAAAAGGGCCGTATAAGTATCCGGCGCTGAAGTTTGTAAGGAGAAGATTATGATAGACTATTTTGAACAGCTAAGCCAGGAAGAGCAGGAGGATATCACGGAGGTAATCCAGATCCTGTACCGCCAGACATTTCTGCTGGAGAGGAAGTATGACAAAAGGTCGGGGCGCATGCAGTATGTGCGGGAGTATCGGATATGCAGCAAGCATCTGGAATTCTTAAGGGCATATTATAAAGTTGCGGGCATTACATTGAAAGAGAATGCCCATATGGGCCTGATCTATATCCAGGGGGAGGCTTTGTGGGGAGAGAAGCTGCCAAGGCTTGCAACCATCTATCTGCTGGTATTAAAACTCATCTATGATGAGCAGATGGCGTCGGTATCTTCCAGCAGTTATATTGTCACCACGTTGGGGGCGGTCAACGGAAAGGCAGGAGACTTCCGGGTGCTCCATGGCCTGCCTTCTCCTACGGAAATGCGCCGGACCATCGCGCTTCTTAAGAAATATCAGATCATAGAGCCGCTGGACGTTCTGGAGGAATTGAACGAGCACACGAGGCTTATCATATATCCCTGCATTCACGCGGTGCTGATGGGGGATGACATTAAGGAACTGTTAGAGACATTTGGCGAGGAGGAGAACATTGGAGACGAAGCAGCCATTCAAAGCACTTTCGAGGATATGCCTGAATAACTGGCATTATATAGATAAGAAGATATTGACTTTAAGCGAAGGGATTAATTTCTTTACCGGCCATTCCGGAAGCGGCAAGTCTACGGTGATCGACGCGATCCAGATCGTTCTGTATGCCAATACGGATGGCCGCGGGTTCTTTAACAAGGCGGCGGCAGACGATTCTGACCGGAGCCTGATCGAGTACCTGCGGGGCATGGTAAATATCAGTGAGAATAATGAATCCCAGTATCTTCGGAATAAGAACTTTTCCAGCACCATCGTACTGGAACTGGAACAGACCAATACCAGAGAAAAGCAGTGCGTGGGCGTCGTATTTGACGTGGAGACGGCTACCAATGAGATTAGCAGGCTGTTCTTCTGGCATACGGGAGAACTTTTAAATAACCATTACCGCACGGAAAAAAGATGTCTGACGACCATAGAAATGCGGGAGTATCTGCAAAGGACGTTTCCGCCGGAAGGATTCTACTGCGGCCCGAGCAATGAGAGATTCCGCCGCCAGCTCTATGACATTTATCTGGGCGGGCTTGACATGGATAAATTTCCCAGGTTATTTAAACGGGCGATCCCGTTCCGCATGAATATCAAGCTGGAGGACTTTGTAAAAGAGTATATCTGCATGGAGCAGGATATCCAGATTGAGGACCTTCAGGAGAGCGTCATGCAGTATGGACGGATGCAGAACAAGATTGAAGAGACGCAAGAAGAGATCAGAAGGCTTAATCTGATTCGGGAGCAGTATGAGGAATTCTGCAAAGAGCACCGGGAGGTGGAAGCCTGCACGTACCAGATTGACCGGCTGGAAGAACTCTGGCTGGAAGCAAAGATCCAGGAATGCCGGGATAAGTCGCTGGGGCGCCAGGGGGAGATCGGCAAACAGGAAGCGGTTAAGGAACAGCTGGAATCACAGGCCAGAATCCTACAGAAGGAGTATGAGGATATTATTCTCAGGATCGCCGACAGCGGATATGCCAATCTGGAGTCAGAACTGGCTGGCCTTAATGAGACGCTTGAGAGGCTGGGGGCCAGCAAGGCACGCTGGGGGCAGACAGCCGACCGCCTCAAAGAGTGGAAGCAGCAGGATGTGACGCCCAACCAGTCCATCTGGGATATCGACAAATTCGCGGACGGAAGCATTTCCGAAGGGGAACTTGAGAGGCTCAAAGAGAGCCTTCTGGATATCCAGGAAGAATTAGAAGAGCAGCGCCGGGAGGCAGACTCGGACCTGCGCAAGATCAAGAAGGAAGAAAAGGATGCCAGAGAGGAATTAAAGGAACTGAAGCAGGGGAAGAAGGCGTATCCCAGGGAACTGGAAGAGGCCAGATACGAACTGCGCAACCGTCTTCACGAGCGATGCGGGAAATTCGTCAACGTACAGATACTCGCAGACCTTCTGGATATTAAGGATGAGCGGTGGCACAACGCGATCGAAGGCTATCTGGGCAGCAATAAGCTGCTGCTTGTGGTGGAACCGGGATATGCCAGGGAAGCCATGGACATCTACCAAGGGATGGACAGAAAGAAATATTACCGTGCGGCCGTTCTGGACACGGAGAAGGTCATGGAGGATGGGCACCAGGCAAAGGAGGGCTCCCTTGCAGAGGAAATTGTGGCAAAAGAGCCTTATGTCAGGGCTTACATCGACTTTTTCCTGGGAAATGTGATGAAATGCGAATCTATAGAGGAACTGCGGGAGCACCGGATCGGAATCACGCCGGACTGCGTCTTGTATCACAGCTACCGCCTGCAGCATATCAATCCGGATAATTATACCAGGCGGGCCTATATCGGAGAGACGAGTATGCGAAAGCGTATCCGCCAGTTGGAGGAGAAGTGCCAGCATCTCCAGGAAGAGCGTCTGCCTCTGCAGGAGATGCTGGAGGAAATCCGAAAGACTATGCAGCTGGAAATGCTGATGCAGCCGATCTCCGATTATCTGGGCTGGCTGTCTGATATAGAGCAGATTCCGGCAAAAGAGCGAAGGAAGAAGCAGATCGTAGAGAAAATGCAGCGCTTAAAAGAGGAATCCGTGGATACCTGGAATCGTCAGAAAGAGGAAATCCAGCGGCAGCAGGAGGATAAAAAAGCGCAGATCGATCAGGTGCAGAAGGACATCTGGAACAACCAGAAGGATATTGAACGATTCCGGGAGGAACTTATACAGTCCGAGTCCGCATTGGTGCAGCAGAAGCAAAAGACTGTGGAAAACCCTGAATATGAGCAAGAATTCCAGGAGTACCTTGCAGGGAAGAAATCATCCAATTATGAATATCTGAAGCGGCAGAGGATTGCAGAGCGCTATCCGAAGCAGGAAAGGGAGGAGCAGGCATACCAGAAACTGGTGGATATCCGAGGCGAATACCTGAGGAATTATCCAAACCGTACCTACTCCGCGGCAATTAAGAATAACGAGGCTTACGATAAACTGCTGAACACGCTGCAGTGCGACGATCTGGAATCTTACCGGGAGTCGGCGAAAGAACAGGCGCGCCAGGCGGTGGAACATTTTAAGGATGACTTTATCTTTAAGATACGAAGCGCCATCCGGGAAGCCTACCAGCGCAGGGACGAACTGAACCGCATCATCAGCAGGCTGGACTTCGGAAAAGATAAGTATCAATTTGTAATTACCAAGAATAAAGGGGCCGACGGGAAATATTACAAGATGTTCATGGACGATTCGCTGCAGATCAATCCAAGCCAGCTGACCAATACCATAGACAATCAGCTTAACATGTTCACCATGGAGCATGAGGATCAGTACGGGGATCTGATGAATGAACTGATCAACATCTTCATCCCGCCGGAAAACGCAACGAAGGAAGAACTGGACGAGGCGAAGAAGAACATGGACAAGTATGCGGATTACCGCACCTATCTGTCCTTCGATATGCAGCAGATCGTAAAAGGCGATAAAGATATGACCATCGGTCTTAGCAAGATGATCAAGAAGAACTCCGGCGGCGAGGGACAGAATCCGCTGTACGTAGCGCTTCTTGCCAGTTTCGCGCAAGTTTACCGTATCAACCTCTCGCCCAAAATCCACAGAAGCCCCACCATACGGCTGGTCGTACTGGATGAGGCCTTCTCCAAGATGGATGCGGAAAAAGTGGCCAGTTGCATCTCGCTGATCCGGGGACTCGGCTTCCAGGCCATTATCAGCGCTACCAACGATAAAATACAGAATTACCTGGAAAATGTAGATAAGACATTCGTGTATGCCAATCCGAACAAGCGGCATATATCGATACAGGAATTTGAGAGGAAAGATTTTGGGGAACTGAAAGATTGAAAGATAACACGTAACAATATTAAGATGTGCACGTAACACTTTTCAAAAATGTTACGTGCACATCTTAATATTGTTACGTGTCAAACCGCACTAACTGGTGTGTCAAATTGAAAGGAGCGTGCCAGAATGTATATTGTAGATAAAATTATAAATAAATGTGAAAAAAGCAGCAGGGATTGGCGAAGCGGTGCCTCCGGGCGCCGTACGATACAGATTATGCAGTCGGATTATGACAGATGTGGGAAATCAGTGCTGATAAGCGAAGTGAAGGAATTGGAATTCCGGGGGCTGATCGAGATTGAAAAGTGGGTAACCAGAGGAAGCGATGTAGATATAATTGCTTTTCGGGTGGAAAAGCTGGACAAATTCTATGAATTAGCCAAAAGCGAGGGAAGAATGGTCTGGCCGAAACAGGAACGGGTTGATTATTATAGAGGGATGCTGGAGGCAGAACTTGGGAAGGGTATAGAAAAGAATTGGATCCGGGAGTATTACAGATACCTTATATCTAGACTGGATAAAGGAAATTTTCCAAAAGATGTGGAGAAATTAGAATTATATACTTGCTGCCTCAGAGGGATTGACGAATTGGAGGAGCCTGTATATAAACGCATATTCAGCAAAAAGTACCTTAACAATTCAAAAAAATTTGAAAAGGAGGTGCAGGGCCATCTCATATCTGTAGCAAAGAAGTATTGGGATGAGATCGAAGAAGATATGGATGACAAGACGGTGCTGTCGCAGTTACTGCTCGAGGAATACGCTCAGGAACTGGAAATGAAAGGGCCCCTCAGGCTGATTATCGAATCAGGGGGTAAGATGCAATCGGAAGAAGGAACAGAGATAGAAGGAGAGACACCGCCAGATCAAGAAATAGATATATCTGCCTTCATTTATGGCGTTACATTAAACAGTGCGATGCTGAAATATAGCAGAATCGCGCCTAAGCAGCCGGATATCAGACGTATCATTACCATAGAAAATAAGGCAAATTTTGTATCTGTGCCCTATGATCCTCACACATTATATATTTTCAGCCATGGATACTTTTCGCCAAAAGAAAGGGAATTTTTGAAAAAATTGGCGTATATTTTGAACGAAGAGGATGTGGGATATTATCACAGCGGCGATCTGGATTACGGCGGTATTAAGATATATGAATATATTAAGAAACGTATTTTCCCGGAATTAAGGCCTTATCTGATGGATGTAGAGACTTATGACAGGTATTTGGAATATGGAGAGGAAGCGCCGGAAAGTGTCCTGAAGAAGATAAAAACGGTGGGATTGCCGGAGTTTCAAGGGCTGATAGGCCGTATGCTGGAGACGGGGCTTATGATTGAGCAAGAAAGTTTTTTGATTTAAACGCCGATATCGAGTTTGTAAAAGATGAGATAGAGAAGATAAATAAGTGCAAAAGAACCGCTGCCGTTGGGGTGAGGACAGCGGTTCTTCTTTTACGATGTTATACGCTTTCTGCGATTTTTGGGTTATTCTCAGGAATTCATCGATAGCTTCCGTGCTGTTGCAATGCAGCGGGGATACGCGGATCACGCCTTCGATCTCGAGGGCTTCTACGATTCTCTTGGAGTACATGCTGCTTCTTAAGCGCTCGAATACGGTAACGCCGTGATCGAGATATTTTTGTACGCATTCAGAGTACTCAATTCCTTTAATGCCCATGGCGACAATCAGGTCTTTATATGTAAGGTCTTCCATATCTACAGATACTTCGACATTATCAATGTGTCTTAAGCCTGGAACTTCGTCGGTTCCTTCCAGCATGCGGTAGAGAAGCGCTCTTTCCTGGAGATGGCTCCGGTTCATGCCTTCCACATACAGGGCACGCTTATCAGCCTTATCGGCATCCTCTAAGAAATGCGCGCCGATGTCGCATACATAGTCGATGACAGCCATCATTGCCGCATAGTTTGCCGGCAACGGGGTTCCGAGATTTCACACATCCATTCGCCGTCCTTTAGAATATATGCTTTCTGATTACGTCAAAGGATGCCGGTCCTACATCCAGTACGGCCTTGTGGAACCGCTTCTGGGTGAATCCGTCTCCCCACTTATCCATGGCATCTTTTTTCAGTTCCAGGAATTCCACATAGCCGATGTAATATTTCAAGTAGTTGGCAGGGTCCGCAATGATCAGGTCATAGATGTCTTCTATGGTATTCGTATCCGTGATACCATAGCCGCGGAAGAAGGATACTGTATCCAACAGCGTCCATCCGTCATAGTGGATGCCCATGTCCGCCAGCGCATACAGGCCCAGGATGACGGAGGTATTCTTCTGCATCAGAGTTGCCTGCTCCTTGGTAAGCGGCGTATAGTAGTAGCTCATCATCTCGCTGTAAGTAGCCCAGCCTTCCGTGTATCCGCCATAATTGAGAAGATTGCGGATGGGGTCTGGCTTTCGGCTCGCATAATAGACCGTCTGGTACAGATGGCCGGGATATCCTTCGTGGGCCAGGGTCGTAAACAGAGAGATGTCGTCAGGCATGTGTCCCTGGTTAATATAGATGACGTTATTCTTGGTACTGTCGATGGCAGGCACCATATAGAATGCAGGGCTTAGATATTCTTCCATGGACTTCTGCACGTATTTAATCTGGGTGCTGACTTCGGGAGGAGCAGGGAAAGAGTCCTTAAGCATTCCTTCCAGACCTGCCAATATGGAGGCAGGATTCGAATCTTCCAGTACCGTGCCCTGGGTCTTAAAGACATCCGAGGAGATAGAGGAGCCCTGCGTGGAAGCTGCCAGCACGGTCTGCATGGCTCTCAGGTCATCCAGCATCTGTGTCTGCGTCAGCTGCTGAAGCTGGGGGATCGTACGGCTGGATCCGGTCTCGTTTGCAACGACGTTTTCATAGTATTCACGCCCCTTTGGCAGATAGCACAGTCCGTTATTGTTCTTGCCGCTGGTGCGCAAGGCAGCCAGTCCGTCTTTTAACAGACTGTAAGAGGGAAAAATATATTCTTTGATAGCAGAAGCATTTTTCTCTATGTAGGATGCCTGCTCTTCCTCCTTCAGTTTTAAGGACTTCAGACGTTCCTCAAAGGAGGAATAAAGGTAGTTCTCATCCCCCATATCGATAAAGGCCTGACATTCCTTCATGATATCGTCGGCAGAATAGGAGGCCATAAAAAGCCCGGCCTCGGACTTGGCCTTCTCGAATTCAATGATGGACTGGAAGTATTCGGGCGTCTTGGACAATAGTTTTAAATATGTATCGACATCGGAGACATCGTAGAACTGATACTCTGATAAAAGCACCGGAAGCTGGGACTGGGTACCGGTAAGCGGAGCCAGGGGCTCGTCGTACAGGGAGAATTTGGCCTCCTTTACCGAAGAAGAGAGATAATCTTCCAGTACATCGTAAGTGAGTTTGTTCTTAGAGGAAAGTTCTTTGCGGTCGTAAGACTGAAGCAGTGCCAACGCGTTTTCCACAGAAGCGCATATGGCGGAGGTATCCGTGCTGCAAGCGCCATATGTGATGGGCGTATCTTTGATCCCATAGGCAGAAGGATCTTTTAAGGTATAGTGGAGTGTGATCGTGCTTCCGGATACCTCCTGGCAAAACAGGGATCTTGTATAGCTTTCAAAGCGTTGGTCTTCATCCTGGTGAAAATGTCGGAAGACTCCTATAGATAGGAAAATGGCGGCTAAGAAGAGAGATACTATGATGGCAGAACGTTTTTTTGACATAGTGGTCCTTGAAGTTTTTTTACATTTATATGCCGATAAAACAGGTATCATGCCGGGAAGCCATAGAATTCCTGCCAGTCCTGTGATAAAATAAAGAATTAAGAGATGGTATGGGGGTGACGTTATGCTGCACATATCTATATGCGACGACGAGCAGATGGCAGCAGAGAGGATACAGGGACTGATCGAGAAGGAACTTAAGGAACAGGGAATTGTCTATCAGATGGACCTGTTCAAAAATGGGGAAGAATTTCTCAGCCAGTATCAGATCCGCAGCGAGGAACTGATTTTCCTGGATATAGATATGCCCGTCAAGTCGGGGATAGAAGTAATTGAAGAATTAGAAGAGATCGGAAAGAACAAGGATGTGATCCTGATTACAAGCCACGACCATCTGGTGCTAAAGTCCCTTACATATGGGCCGTTCCAGATCATCCGTAAGATGAGCATGGCAGAAGATATTCCGAAGGCTGTCAGACGATATCTCCGGGAGAAGAAGCAGGAAGATATGATCATAGAATTTGTGGGAAAAGGATTTGTCCGGCATGTGAAGAAGGAAGATATCGTCTACCTGGAAAAGTACAGGCACAATATTACCGTTCATCTAAAGAACAGCGAGAATCTGTCTATCCGGGGAACTATGCAGGATTACGAAATTATGCTTGCCAGGCAGGGATTTGTCAGGATTCATCTGGGATATATCGTAAATCTGCGGCAATGTTATTCTATAGAAAAAAGCGAAATGATCATGACAGACGGAGCCAGGCTTCCCATCAGCCGGGACCGTCACAAGGCAGTCAAAGAGCAATTTATGATCAGCAGGAGAAATTGATACGAATCAGGGTATTCTATTCATTGGAGAGGCTGCGAACATAGCAGAGACAGGAATCGTGGTATATTTACTCGCCAGGTGCTTTCATTGGAAGGAGAAGTATATAAGCCCCAGAATGCTCTCGGCAATACTGTGGATCATGCTGTTTGCGCTGAGCCAGTTAAATGGATATTTTGTTTACAGCCATTATCTGGTGATCCTGGCGGATATCGTTCTGGTTTTTGCGTATACGGGAATCTTTATGCAAGGGGACATCCATCTGAAGCTCCTGGGGTGCCTGCTACCCTTTCTTACGGTGAGCATCATCAACATTTTGTGATGCAGAAATTGGCAGTGTTAAATTTGCAGCCAGCAGGCTGATGCTTGCGGCGGCTGTAGGATTCGCGTTGATCTGCCTGTATATTGGCTACTCCATCTTCTGCATCGGTCAGCAGAACAGCCAGTTGCTAAGATATGAGCTGCAGCAGTTTAAGAGTCGGGAGAATGAACGCCAGATCCAGGAAGCAGAGCGTGCCGTTTCAGCGGCTTTTTAAGCCGCAGATATTGAGCGGGCGCAGAGATTTGGTAAAATTGTCATAGGAATGCGAATCATTTGAGAAGAAACGGCATTCCAGAGGGAGGACGTAGGATGAAGAATATGAAAAGATGGATGGCGGCAGCGCTTGCCGTTATGCTGTGCTTAAGCTTGGCAGCCTGCAAAGGAAAGGATTTTGACGCGAAAGGCTATGTAAAGAGCGTACTGGATGCGCACTATCACGGAGAGTATAAGGACTACGCGAAATATCTGGATATCTCTGAGGAAGAGGCAAAGGCCGATCTTGACAAAGATGTGGATCAGCAGATCGATCAGGAGGTTGGCGCTATCATTGACCTGGGTGATGAAGGCAAGGCCAGATATAAGGAGATGCTTGTAAAAGTTGAGAAATTGGCAAAATATGAAGTGAAAGATGTCAAGAAGCAGGACAATGGCAACTACGTAGTGACCGTGGAAGTAGAGCCTTCCAACATATACCAGACGCTGGAGCAGAATTCCACTTCCGTGACGGAAGAGAAAGTGAATCAGGGACTGACCCCGTCAGACCCGGCAGTATTTGCTGATATCCTGGTTGAAAGCATCCAGAAGAGTATTGACGGCAATACTTATGGAGATGCGACGACGGTTGAGGTAAACGTGACTAAGGATGACAACGGCGCCTATGGCCTGGAGGAATCCGAAGTGCAGAAACTGGCAGACGCATTATTCCCACAATAGAGAAAAGAATATGTGACGATAACCAAAAGGATATTTCCCGGACTTGTGCTATGGGAGATATCCTTTTTCATTTTACCGTTAATGGCCTTTATATTAGCAGAATAGGGGATGAACTGAGGATATCGCGGAATGGAACCAGAATTCATCAGCAAGATATTCCGTCCTTTTGAGCAGGAGAGCGCGGATATTATTAAGAAATATGGAGGCTCCCGTCTTGGCATGGCAATTGCCGATCAGATGGTGCGCCTGATGGGCGGCGAGATCGTCATAGACAATTGAAACCATGCGTTCTCACTTAAAGTATAACTGGCAGCAGAATCACTCTCTTACTGAGTTTCGGGAAGGAGTTTGGGACACAATCAGACATAAGGTTGGAGACAAAAGCAGTTTTATGGTATGATGAAGAATACGAATAAGGGAGAACTGCATTGGCTTTATGGTGACCCTGGGAAAGGACGAGCGGGCAAGATTTGAAGCCGACCGAAGCGAATATTCTGAAAGCGTCCAGAAGGTTTACGATGACTCAAAAACCTATCATGATGGGAAATGGATGATGTTTGAGCCTGTTGACACATATTTGTTTGGCATTGATTTACATTAAGCAAGTGAGCGATCAGGGCAATATGAAAGGGAAATTCGACATTACCGTTGCTATTATTTGGTCATAAGTGTATTATTTGGTCATAAGTGTATTGACTGCTCAGTGGAATTTACTTGGATTATAGGGGTTGGATATGCCGTGTATTGTTTCCTTGAAAGTTAAATCCACACCCGAGTGCAATGATAAATCAATAATAAGTATGTGCGGAGGATAAAAAATGAAAAGAGAATTGGGAATCGCCCGTTGCGGTTTAGCTTGCTGCCTGTGTTCAGAAAACTGTTCCGGCTGCAATTCAGGAGAATGCCCGGACAAGGAATGGTGTGAAAACAGGAAATGTTCTCTTTCCAAAAGCATAGAGCATTGTTATGAATGCGAAGAAGAATGCAGAAAAGGCCTGTTAGCCAAAATCAAGCCCTATGGATTCACAGCATTCGTGAAAAAATATGGCGAGAAAGAGCTATTGGATTGTCTTGAACGAAATGAGGCAAACGGAATTGTCTATCATCGTAACGGTATAACAGGTGATTACGATGATTTTGATGATGTTGAAACGCTTATAGATTTTATAAAAACAGGCAAAAAATAACTTCCGATTTGTCGGATAAACCTTATTAGTGATCAGCAATCAGAAGGAGAATAGGTTTATGAATGAAAAGTTTCCGCAAGAAGCGAAAAAGATAATGGATGAAAGATTTGGACAATATACATTACTGTCACTTGCCACTACGGACCCAAACATTCGGTATGACATAGATTTCTCCGGTAACTGATGACTGTTGAAGTCCAAGATGGATGATTTTGGAGGAGGCGAAGAAGATGGTTCAATAGGCTATCGGGGAAGCGAAGGCGAGTGTGGAAGAATTGCAGATAACTTGAAAGATTTTTGAGGAAAACGCTCAAGAAAATGATTTCGATTTGTGTGAAGCGCAACAAGTTTGATAGATGAATACCTCTATTTCCGTTTATCGAGTAGTCAGGGCAAGGAGGGAGAGCAGTGTTTCTGGGAATCATCCAGCGGCTATCTGTTTACCGGAAACCGGGTTTACAAGGACGCTTTATTTGCCTATTATCCGTCAACGAACCCGGAGTCATACTTTGATTCTCTTGAAAAGATTTCGGAACTTCCGGTCGAAAAGGTTTTCCGGGGCATCATAGTTTAGTATTCAGCCGGAGATTTTAAGCAGATTGAGAAATGCGTTCAGGCAGATGCGGGAA
The DNA here is from genome assembly GCF_004295125.1 of [Clostridium] scindens ATCC 35704. Taxonomy (NCBI): domain Bacteria; kingdom Bacillati; phylum Bacillota; class Clostridia; order Lachnospirales; family Lachnospiraceae; genus Lachnoclostridium; species [Clostridium] scindens. The sequence continues at coordinate 1,215,501 of NZ_CP036170.1, forward strand.
GATGGTAAATTATATCACGGTAGCGGCACATTTGATTATGGGGAGTGGGCGGTATGGTTATAAAGAGAATGAATATCATTTGTCTGTGTGCTATGCAAAAAGTTTTGTCAGATAAAGAACAGCTAAAAAGAGATTGAAAGGAGCATTTATATGAAGTATGTATGTACGGTTATATCAGTAGCAGACATCGGCACCGCAAGAAAGTTTTATGAGGAACTGTTCGGGTTAGAAGTCTATCAGGATTACGGAAAGAATATCGCTTTTTCCTGCGGTCTGGCATTACAGCAGGATTTTGACTGGCTGGTAAGTATACCAAAAGAAAAGGTGTTGAAGAAATCCAACAATGCAGAAGTCGTTTTTGAGGAACAGGATTTCGATGGTTTCCTGAATAGGCTGAAAGAGTACCCGGAGATTGAATATCTGGGAGAAGTCATAGAGCACAGCTGGGGGCAGCGTGTGATCCGGTTCTACGACTTGGACGGGCATCTCATAGAGGTTGGCGAGGATATGAAAATGGTGGTCAGGCGGTTTCTGAATACTGGCATGACAATGGAAGAAGTGTCCGAAAGAATGGACGTTTCCATTGAGGATTTAGGAAAACTGCTGGATAGATGAGAGGGTTTGGATGCTTCTTTGCTGGCAATTGGCATATACGCTCAAAATGAGTTACAAGATGGATTACAGTGATAAATCCACTTTCAACTGGATCTCCGTTCTCAGACTGCCCGATTTCGTCAAAAAAGAGGATTGTGATTGGGTCGTTGCAGCAGCCACAAAAAAGAAAGGGATAGACTGCTCCATCGCGGAGTTTTGACGATTGACGAAGGCTTGTGCGTTCAGATCATGCACATTGGACCCTATGATACTGGGTCGGAATCGGTGGCGTTGATGGATGCGTTCCTTGCAGAGAACGGGTATGCAAATGATATGGCGGATGGGCGGCTGCATCATGAGATCTACTTATCAAACCAAAAAAGAGTGTTTCGGAAAAGATGAAAACGGTAATCCGGCATCCGATAAAACGAGCCTGATGATATTGGTAGCTGAAAAACATAAATTAGAAATTTGTGGAGGATGACGATGATAGGATTGATAGTAGCACGCTCCAAAAATAATGTCATAGGGAAAAATGGGAAAATACCATGGAAAATCAAGGGAGAGCAGAAACAATTCAGAGAGTTGACAACAAATAAAACTGTTATTATGGGACGAAAATCTTACAATGAAATTGGACATCCACTTGCAAACAGATTAAATATTATAGTATCTAATACAGCAAATTATACAGGAGAAAACTTGATAACAGTTCATTCTCTCAATGAAGCAATTCAAGTCGCTGGAAATAAAGATATCTTTGTGATCGGCGGATATAGTTTATATAAAGAAGCGTTGCCAATTGTAGATAAAATGTATATTACAGAAATTGATATAGAGGTGTCAAATGGGGATGTCTTTTTCCCACAATTCAATATAGATAATTTTGAATTGTCTATTGGAGAAACATTTGGAAATGATATTAAATATACTCGCACGCTTTATACTAGAAAAAGATGGATTCCAAATTGCGTGGCAAAGAATATGCTTGAATCATCTGGATAAGCTACATACGACTGAATTGAGTGTATAATGAAAAATCAGAGAGTGTTTTATTATCATATGACATCATTGGACAAACTCTGTTCCATTGCAGAACAGGGATTGATTCCCAAAAACGAACGCAACGGAAAACTTATTGGAGGAGAAAATCTGAAAGTCTTTTTTCTGAGGGGGTTGAAGGTGCAATTGCTCTGTTTGTGGACTTTCAAATTGTCTACGATAAAATCAAAACGAAACAGATGACTGTAGCAGACAAGGATATTGAAAACCGGTTGTTACAGTCTCTAATCTTTTTTATGTTTTAAATATCCTTTTGTATATTTACAGGAATCCTGATTTTCCTATTTACTTTTGCTATAGGTTGTATACTTGTGTTCCCGGTAACTTTGACTGCGGTGTTTTTCATAAAGGGACTAAAAGTAGCCGGGCATGAAGGAATGAAACGATCCAACTTATTGTCATTGCCGTTCTCTATCTTGCTATATGTATATTTGGCAGCCTGGCCAATGATTGGAAATCTAAACAAGAATACATTAGGAACAATCATTTATGTAATTATTGGTTTTCATCGGTGTATGTATTTTCATTAATGGCCATGTATTCACTCTCTGCTATTCTAAATCTTGTTCATTTGAAAAAGAAATGCAGATTATATTGTTGTTCTTGGATGTGGAGTAATTGGAAAGCGGGTTACATCGCTACTTGCAGCCCGGATTGAAAGAGGAATAGGATTGCTGAAGTGGAATCCAAACGCTGTATTAATTATGTCCGGTGGACAAGGCTCTGGCGAAGATATTCCAGAAAGCGAGGCTATGGCCGCATATGAAGTAGATAAAGGAGTGGATGCAGATAGGATTATAAAGGAACAAAAATCTGTATCAACGAAAGAAAATCTGTTGTTTTCAAGGAAGTTGACGGAGAAAAAAGCCCTAAAATTACCATCGTTACAACGGCGTATCATGTGTTCAGAGCATTGATTCTGGCAAAGCGGCAAGGAATAAAATGTGTGGGTTTTGGGACAAAGACAATTTGAACGATTGGGTGAATGAAGAAAAAATCGTGCCTATTATCCAAATGATAACTGCAAGGACAGGGCTGCTTCTCTCCGAAAGCAAATTATTCAAGAAAGAGGTAAATCGAAATGGACTTACGAAATCATAAGAAAAGAGCCCTGGCTAGCCTCATTGAAAAGATGAACAGGGAGAGAAAGAAATTAAAACTGCAAAGGCGGCTTCGCACTCGCTATTGCAGATGGAGCCTGTAGACGGCGCTTGCGGATGGCGTTTACAGATGGCGCATAAAGCAAAAGATATAGGCGCAATCCCTTGACAGTTCGGGCTATGTTATGCTACGATTTTTAGTACGAATCATATGCAAACGCAGTGACGGAGAGAGTACGTGGTAGGAGGTCCTACAGAGAAGTCCCCGGTTTCCGGACAGGAACAGGCTGAGAGGGATGGGCGGAGTACGGCGGAAGATGGCTTCCAAGCGGTGCAGTCGATAGGCTACATATAGTTAGTTCAGGTAGGCTGCAAAGGGTCCGCCCTTTAACGCGGTAGGGTGTAGTTTAATGCACCTGCTAAGGCTTCCTGCCGCGAGGCGGAAGCGAACAGAAGTGGTATCACGGGATAGTCTCGTCTTCTCCGATTTTTCTTATCAAGAAGAATCGGAGATTTTTTTCTTCATGGAGAACTTCAGCGTGTGCATATTTCAGCAAAGAGGACAAGGAGAGGATTAGAAATGGATAAACAGAAGTACTATATTACGACGGCCATTGCTTATACATCGGGGAAGCCGCACATTGGGAACACGTATGAGATCGTGCTTGCGGATGCGATCGCCAGATACAAAAGGAGCCAGGGGTACGATGTATTCTTCCAGACCGGCACGGACGAGCATGGGCAGAAGATTGAGTTAAAGGCAGAAGAGGCGGGGGTTACGCCAAAGGAATTTGTAGATGGAGTTGCCGGACAGATTCAGACGATCTGGGATCTGATGAATACTTCCTATGACAAATTTATCCGTACTACGGATGCTGACCATGAAAAGCAGGTTCAGAAGATTTTCAAGAAGTTATATGACCAGGGGGACATTTACAAGGGATATTACGAAGGAATGTACTGCACGCCCTGCGAGTCCTTCTTTACCGAGTCCCAGCTGGTGGACGGCAAGTGTCCTGACTGCGGCCGCGAAGTGCAGCCGGCAAAGGAAGAGGCGTACTTCTTCAAGATGAGCAAGTATGCGGATCGTCTGATCGAGCATATTAACAGCCATCCGGAATTTATCCAGCCGGTATCAAGAAAGAATGAGATGATGAACAACTTCCTTCTTCCGGGACTGCAGGATCTATGCGTATCCAGGACGTCCTTCAAATGGGGAATCCCGGTAGACTTCGATCCGGAGCATGTGGTATACGTGTGGCTGGACGCGCTGACCAACTACATCACGGGCATAGGCTATGACTGCGGCGGCGAGAGCACAGAGCAGTTCAAGAAGGACTGGCCGGCGGATTTGCACCTGATCGGAAAGGATATTATCCGCTTCCATACCATTTACTGGCCGATCTTTTTGATGGCGCTGGATCTGCCGCTTCCAAAGCAGATATTCGGCCATCCGTGGCTGCTGCAAGGCGACGGCAAGATGAGCAAGTCCAAGGGAAACGTGCTCTATGCGGATGAACTGGTAGACTTCTTCGGCGTAGACGCGGTGCGCTATTTCGTGCTTCATGAGATGCCATTTGAAAATGACGGCGTGATCTCCTGGGAACTTATGGTGGAGCGCATGAATTCGGATCTTGCCAACACCTTGGGCAATCTGGTGAACCGGACCATCTCCATGACCAACAAGTATTTTGACGGCGTTGTCACGGATAAGAAAGTGGCGGATGACGAGGACGCAAAGGCCGTGGACGCAGACCTTAGGGCAGTTACAGAGAATACGCCAAAGGCCGTGGAGGCCAAGATGGATGAACTGCGGGTAGCGGATGCCATCACAGAGATCTTCAATCTGTTCAAACGCTGTAACAAGTATATAGATGAGACCATGCCATGGGCGCTGGCCAAAGATGAGGACAAGAAAGACCGTCTGGAGACCGTGCTTTACAACCTGCTGGAAAGCATCAAGGCAGGCGCCGTGCTGCTGGAATCCTTCATGCCGGACACTTCCGCCAAGATTCTGGCACAGCTGGGCGACGGTAAAGTAACCGATAAGCCGGAAATTCTCTTTGCAAGACTCGATGTGGAGGAAGTCATGAAGAAGGTGGAAGAACTGCACCCGCCGGTTGCTGAAGAAGCAGCAGAGGAAGAAGTCATCGATATCGAGACAAAGCCGGAGATCACATTTGAAGAATTCGGCAAGATGCAGTTCCAGGTGGGCGAGATCATCGCCTGCGAGGAAGTGAAGAAGTCAAAGAAACTGCTGTGCTCCCAGGTAAAAGTGGGAAGCCAGGTGAAGCAGATCGTATCAGGAATCAAGGCACATTACTCCGCAGAAGAAATGGTCGGCAAGAAAGTCATGGTGCTTGTGAACCTTAAGCCGGCAAAACTGGCAGGAGTATTATCCGAAGGAATGCTGCTGTGCGCGGAAGACGCAGAAGGCAATCTGGCGCTGATGACCCCGGAAAAAGAAATGCCGGCTGGCGCACAGATCAGTTAAAATCTTCAAACAATAACAAAAAGGGACAGGATATGATGCAAAGTGACACGTAACACTTTTTAAAAGTGTTACGTGTCAAATTAACAAAGGAGATGAAGAATATGGATAAAATCAGAATTGGTATCGTGGGATATGGCAACATTGGCAGAGGCGTGGAAAAGGCCATCGCCCGCAACGAGGATATGGAACTGACGGCTGTATTTACGAGAAGAGACCCTTCAGGCGTAAAGATTGCAACCGAGGGCGTTGAGGTAAAGCATATCGATGACATGTTATCCATGAAGGATAAAATTGATGTGATGATGCTCTGCGGAGGCTCTGCTACAGATCTTCCGGTTATGGGGCCTCAGATCGTCCAGAATTTTAATACAATTGACAGCTTTGATACCCATGCCAGAATCCCGGAATATTTCGCAAATGTGGATAAGGCGGCAAAATCCGGCGGACATGTAGGAATCATCTCGGTTGGCTGGGATCCGGGAATGTTCTCGCTAAACCGTCTGTATGCAGAGTCCATCCTGGTACAGGGAAGCACCTATACATTCTGGGGAAAAGGCGTAAGCCAGGGGCATTCTGACGCCATCCGGCGCGTGGAAGGCGTAAAGAATGCCATCCAGTATACCGTGCCGGTTGAGGATGCCGTGGAACGCGTAAGGAGCGGAAGCGAGCCGCAGCTTACCACAAGGGACAAGCATCTGCGGGAATGCTATGTAGTGCCGGAAGAAGGGGCAGACCTTAAGAAGATTGAAGAGGCCATCAAGACAATGCCGAATTATTTTGATGATTATGATACGACGGTTACCTTTATCACAGAGGAAGAACTGAAAGAGAACCACAGCAAGATGCCTCACGGAGGATTCGTAATCCGAAGCGGCGAGACGGGGACGGATGGAAGCAAACATATTATCGAGTATTCCCTGAAACTGGATTCTAATCCCGAATTCACGGCCAGCGTGCTCGTGTGCTATGCAAGAGCGGCTTATCGTCTGGCAAAGGCGGGCGAGACAGGGGCAAAGACGGTATTTGATATTGCGCCGGCACTTTTATCTATGAAGACGCCGGAACAGCTGCGCGCCGAGTTGCTGTAACAACAGGTTTGGAGGAGACATGATATTCGAGACACATGCGCATTATGATGACGAGCAATTTAATGAAGACCGCAGGGAACTCCTGGAATCTATGGCAGCGGGAGGGGTAGGCACGATCGTAAATGTGAGCGCTACTTATGAATCCTGCCAAAAGGTGGTGGATATGGTCCGGGAATATCCCTTCATGTATGCCTCCGTGGGCGTCCATCCGGACAATGTAGGCAGCCTGAATGAAGAGACGTTTGCAAGCATGAAGGACTTATTCCAAAAGGATAAGGTAGTGGCAGTTGGAGAAATCGGCCTTGACTATTATTGGGACAACGAGTCCCATGAGACGCAGAAGAAGTGGTTTGTCCGCCAGCTGGATCTGGCCAGGGAACTGGGGCTTCCGGTCCTGATCCACAGCCGGGACGCAGCGGCGGATACGATGCAGATTATGAAAGAGCACGCACAAGGGCTTAAAGGCGTGATCCACTGCTACTCCTACTCCAAGGAAATGGCAAAGGAGTATGTGAAGATGGGCTTCTACATTGGAGTGGGCGGAGTGGTTACGTTCAAAAATGGCAGAAGGCTTAAAGAGACGGTGGAAGCCATACCGCTTAAAGCCATTCTTCTTGAAACAGACTGCCCATACCTTGCACCTGAGCCATACCGCGGCAAACGCAATCACTCTATGTATATCAAATATGTGGCAGAGGAGATTGCGAGGCTGAAGGGAACGACTTATGAAGAGGTCGTGGCGCAGACTGAAAAGAATGCCAGGAAAATGTATCGCTTATAAATTTTATAAAACCCAGAACGCGGATGGCTCTTTCAGCCATCCGTTTCACAGTAAACGGCGGGTTTAAGAACCGGCAGTCGTCTCTGAAAATTCATATTTTCTTAATATTATTTTATTCTTTTTGTATATCATATAAGCCCAGAGTATTGTATAATAATGAATATTACACAGGACTGGGGGAGTAAAGTTTCATGAGCAGGCCGACTTTGGGGAATCCGCAGAATACCATCGAGATCTTACAGAAATATCAGTTTACATTTCAGAAAAAATTCGGTCAGAACTTCTTAATTGATACCCACGTATTAGATAAAATTATCCGTGCCGCTGACATCGGCAAAGACGATATGGTGCTGGAGATAGGGCCAGGAATTGGCACGATGACGCAGTATCTGGCAGAAGCGGCGGGAAAGGTGATCGCGGTAGAGATTGACAAGAATCTGATACCCATTCTAACAGATACGCTAAGCGGGTATGAGAATGTACAGATTATCAATGAGGATGTGCTAAAACTGGATATACAAAGGCTTGTGGAGGAAGAAAATGCCGGGCGGCCGATCAAGGTCGTGGCCAACCTCCCTTACTATATAACAACTCCGATTATTATGGGGCTATTTGAGAGCCATGTGCCGCTTTACAGCGTTACCGTTATGGTACAGAAGGAAGTAGCGGACCGTATGCAGACGGGGCCGGGCAACAAGGATTACGGAGCACTGTCACTGGCTGTCCAGTATTATGCCGAGCCTTATATTGTGGCGAATGTGCCGCCCAACTGCTTTATGCCTAGGCCGAAAGTGGGGTCTGCGGTGATACGGCTTACACGGTATGAGAAGCCGCCGGTGGAAGTAGAAGATGAAAGACTGCTATTTGATATAATCCGGGCGTCCTTTAACCAGAGACGCAAGACGCTGGCGAATGGGCTGAATAACTCGGACAGGCTGGATGTTCCCAAGGAGGCGATCACAGAAGCCATCCAGCAGCTGGGAAAGGGGCCGTCCGTCAGGGGAGAGACGTTGACGCTTGAAGAATTTGCTAAGTTAAGCAATAGTTTGTGGCAATATATGCAGTAAGGCTATTGACTTTACTATAATAACCTGAAACACAACAACGAACAGAAAGGATGATGACTATGCCGACAAAAAGAGAGTATGCATTATTTGAGATCACACCGGAGATTGAGCATTTCGCTCAACTTTGCGAAGACAATAATGCAATTGATAAGGAACTGTACACGAAGTATGAGGTAAAAAGGGGCCTGCGTGATGTGAATGGCAAGGGCGTCCTGGCCGGACTGACCAACATATCTGACGTATGCGCCACCAAGATCGAAGATGGCAAGGAAGTCCCGTGTGCAGGCAACTTATACTACCGTGGCTACAATATTAAGGATCTGGTACAGGGATTTTTAAAAGATGAACATTACGGATTCGAAGAGATCGCATATCTTTTACTGTTCGGAGAACTGCCGAATGAGAAGGAACTGTCGATGTTCCATGAGACGCTGGTAGAACGGCGCACACTTCCGCCTACGTTTGTAAGGGACGTAATCATGAAGGCGCCAAGCCGGGACATGATGAACAGCCTGTCCCGCTCCATATTGAATCTGTATACTTATGATGCAAAGGCGGACGACACATCCATACCGAATGTGCTGCGCCAATGCCTGAATCTGATCAGCCAGTTTCCGATGCTGATGGTCTATGGATACCATGCATATAATTACCGCATGGGCGATGATCTGTTTATCTATGCGCCGTCCCCGGAACTGTCAACAGCAGAGAATATCCTGATGATGCTCAGGGAGGACCGAAAGTATACGAAGCTGGAGGCAAAGATCCTGGACATGGCCCTTGTGCTTCACATGGATCATGGCGGCGGAAATAACTCCACGTTTACCACCCATGTTGTCACCTCATCCGGCACCGATACATATTCCACTATCGCCGCGGCCATGGCATCCCTTAAGGGGCCAAAGCATGGCGGCGCTAACATCAAGGTAACCCAGATGTTCGAAGATATGAAGGAAAAACTTTCCGACTGGGAAGACAAGGATGAAGTGCGCAAGTATCTCAATGACCTGCTGGAGAAAAAAGCATTTGACAAGAAGGGCCTGATCTATGGAATGGGACATGCGATCTACTCCGTATCTGACCCAAGAGCGGATATCTTCAAGGTGTTCGTAAAGCAGCTGGCAAAGGAAAAGGGATGCGAGAAAGAGTATGCCCTGTATGAGATGGTCGAGCATATGGCTCCGGAAGTAATCGCAGAGAAGCGCAAGATATATAAAGGCGTTAATGCCAATGTAGACTTTTACAGCGGCCTGGTATACAGCATGCTGGATCTGCCGCCGTCATTGTACACGCCGATATTCGCGGCGGCGCGTATTGTAGGATGGAGCGCCCACAGGCTGGAAGAGTTAAAGAACGTAGATAAGATCATACGTCCGGCATATAAGCCGCTGGCTGCCCACAGAGATTATATTAGAATGGAAGACAGATAAATGGAAAATGAGTTTTACTACCCCTCCAGAGACTCCAAAACCAAGATCCACGCGGTGGAATGGGTTCCGGAAGGTGAGATAAAAGGCGTGCTGCAGATTTGCCACGGCATGGTGGAATATATAAAAAGATACCGGGAACTGGGCGAATATCTGGCGGAACGCGGGTATTACGTGACCGGCCATGACCATCTGGGGCATGGGCAGTCCGTACAGAATGAATCCGATTATGGATATTTTAATGAGACAAAAGGCAACCAGTATGTAATAGGCGACATACATAAGTTGAGAGAGATTACAATGAAGAAATACCCGGATGTGCCTTATTACATGCTGGGCCACAGCATGGGCTCCTTCCTGCTGCGGCAGTACCTTACCCTATATGGAAAAGGGCTTTCTGGCGCCATTGTTATGGGCACCGGCTACCAGGGTGCGCTGATTCTCTCGGCAGGACAGTGCATTTGCCGCATTATTGCAACATTCAAGGGATGGAAATACCGGAGCAAGTTCGTAGACCGGCTTAGTTTCGGCGGATACAATAAGAGATTCGAGCCGGGAGAGACTTCCAAGGAATGGATTACCTCGGATAAGGAAAGGTGCCGGAAGTATGCGGAAGATCCCCTGTGTTCCTTTATGTTTACTCTGGGCGCATATTACCAGATGTTTGAAGGGATGAAGGTGCTGACCAAGAGCGAAAGCATGGAACGCATTCCCAAAGGCCTTCCGATGTTATTCGTGTCCGGCAAGGACGATCCGGTAGGCGGGTTTGGCAAAGGAGTCGAAAAGGTCTTTGCCAAATATAAGGAGGCCGGAATGCAGAAGTTGTCCCTGCGTTTTTATGAAGGCGACCGGCATGAGATATTGAACGAGACAGACCGGGAACAGGTATATGAAGACCTGTTCCAATGGATTGAAGATCAGAAAATGACGCAGCAAAATTAGGACGCTATACTTAAGAAAAGTATCCGGATAATGATTACATGAATATGAAAGATATCTGGAATACTAAAAATAAATCATATGGAGGGATTACACATGAGGTTAAAAGACAAAGTGATTCTGGTTACAGCATCCACCAGAGGCATTGGCCTGGCTATCGCTCAGGCATGTGCGAAAGAAGGAGCCAAAGTCTACATGGGCGCCAGGAATCTGGAACGCGCCAAGGCACGGGCTGACGAGATGAATGCGGCAGGCGGCAATGTAAAGTATGTTTACAATGATGCGACAAAAGAAGAGACATACGTGACGATGATTGAGGAAATCATCGAGCAAGAAGGGCGCATAGACGTGCTTGTAAATAATTTCGGCTCATCAAATCCCAAGAAAGATCTTGGAATTGCCAATACAGACCCGGAGGTATTCATCAAGACGGTAAATATCAACCTAAAGAGCGTATTTATCGCAAGCCAGACGGCTGTTAAGTATATGGCGGAAAATGGAGGTGGAAGCATCATCAATATCTCATCCGTAGGAGGCCTGATACCAGATATCTCTCAGATTGCCTATGGAACCAGCAAAGCGGCAATCAACTATCTGACGAAACTGATAGCCGTACACGAGGCAAGGCATAACATCAGATGCAATGCGGTACTTCCAGGAATGACGGCAACAGATGCGGTGCAGGATAATCTGACGGATGACTTCCGAAACTTCTTCCTGAAGCATACGCCAATCCAGCGTATGGGGCTCCCGGAAGAGATCGCGGCAGCCGTAGTATACTTCGCAAGCGATGATGCCGCATATACCACAGGACAGATTCTTACCGTATCTGGCGGTTTCGGATTGGCAACGCCGATATTTGGAGATCTGTCGGAACGGTCTGATGCCCGCGGGTAGGATTTCATGGGTTAACTTAATCAAAAGCAGAATCAGGAAAAGAGACAGCCGGGAGCGGCTGTCTCTTTTATCTATAGTGCGCCTAGCGGCGCACGTTTCCAATGGGTGAAAGTCCCTAATCCGCCCTAGTAGAGGGAAGGATATAGCCGAACACCAAGGGTGTCCTATTTATAACAGAGATTATAATTAACGTGAGGGGAATCTGAAGGAAGGTGTACGCAAATCTCTGGTCTGACGAACAGAAATCACATCAGGCTACAGTTAAGGATAAGGTTGCTTTTCAAACCAAAGTCCAATAACTACTCGGAATTAGCTGTGGTAAATGTGGCAGATGGATAGAGAGAAGGAAGCGTGTGGTACCTAGGGAGGTCTTGTCAGCAAGCGGAAACGGAGTATGAAACTTGTAGTAACAACGAATGGCAAGAAGTCAGCAGAGGTCATAGTACCATTGTGGTTGCAAACATAATGGGAAGGACTGAACTTTAGGAGCTGTGAGTAAATGAATGTAACCAAAGATGGATACTTAATGAAGTTATTGCAGAAAAGATAATTGAAATTCATGGTGAGCATCCCGATATGGGATATAGGCTCATCAGGGATACGCTGGAGCATGATTATAATATAAGCGTCAATGATAAACGGGTCTCGCGGGTATGCCGTAAGAAAAAGATTCAGTCTCATATAACACACAAATATAATTGTTGCACAAAGCCAGCCACCGATCCGGCTTATATTGCCGAAAATATACTAAATCGAGATTTTAAGTCAGATATACCTAATGAAAAATGGCTTACGGATGTGTCTACTTCCAAAGCCTTTCGACAGAAGATAATTGATGCCGGAATGATACAAAGAATGTCAAGAGTTGCCAAATGTATTGATAATGGGCCAATGGAAGGATTCTGGGTAATCATGAAACGTGAAATGTATCATGGAAAAAAGTATAAAACCAAAGATGAATTAATAGAAGCCATTGAAGAATATATAGATTATTACACGAATAAGCGGGTGCAGAGAAATCTCTGCGTTTTAACGCCACAAGAGATTTATGAAAAGCGCTACTGAAAGTAGCATAAAAACTGCCCAGTATAATGCCGGGCAGAAAAATTTTTGTTTTTTAATTGTCTACTTGACGGGGAGCACACCAGTATAAGTTAGACATAAGCCTGCCTAGACTGCCAAGTACAAAGGTAGGCTTATTTATTTTCGCTTGTTGTTCCTATCTATGTAGGCAAGCAGTGTGAGTATAAAAATACCAAAAGAAATCATCAAAGAGATTGCTTCAAATACAGTCATTCACACCCCCCGTCTTATGTAGTTCCCATGACGGGATAAATGCCGATTGGCATTCATACCGATTGGTACTTATGAAGTGAGGGAGGCATTTATGCAGATTCGCATATGAAATAACTTATTAATGCCTATTTATGCAAATAAAAGGTATACGGTAGACCATGAGTATCAGTTCATTTTATGACCGCCGTTTCCGGCGGTCGGTTTACACGTTTGTTGTTTTTGTTTTGCTTATGCAGATTTCCGGCAGCTGCTCAGACCATGGAAGCAGTTCTTCCATAAAACAATAATCCGTATCCTCCTGATGGTCTTTCATCACGGTTAGGATATATTCCAGATAGCGGAAGGGATTTAGATGATTCGCCTTTGCTGTTTCCGTGATACTGTAGATGATCGCACTGGATTGTGCACCGTCAATACTGTCGATCAGCTTCCATGCATGTTTGTGCAGGCAGAAGCTGCGCAGAGCCCCTTCCGTTGCGTTATTATCAAGCGGGACTTCACCATCATCCAGGAATACTTTTAATGCCTCTTCCTGATTGATGCAGTAGTTGATCCCTTCCAGAGTTTTACCCTTGGTAAGGCGACCGGAGAACTGGATTTCTTTTGCCCACACAAAGAAAGCCTCCACCAGAGGTTTGAGATTGATCTGCCGCTGTTTTTTACGGTCATCCGGCTTCAGATCAGCAAGCTGGTTGTCCAGATGGTAGATGGCGCCAATCCGCTTGATTGCCTCGTAAGCGATCGTATCTTTGGCTGCCTGATGATCTTTTTTTGGCAATGCCTTCAGGGCATCGGCAAAATACCTTCTCGCATGGGTCCAGCACCCTGCGAAAACGATGGTTTCGCTTTCCCGGTCCAGCTTCCGGTAGGCGGAGTATCCGTCACAGACAACAGTGCCTGTAAATCCTTTCAGGAATTCCCGCGGATGGTCTGCTTTCCGGGTCTTCTGGTATTCATACAGGATAATGGGGGGATCACTATATCCCTTTCCCGTCCGGTAGACCCACATGTAACTCTTACTGTTTGCCGGGCGCCCATCCTTCGATACCTTAACCGGAGTCTCGTCGGCCTGCAGCACATGGAAATGGTACATCCTGTTATGAAGGTAATCATAAAGCGGTCCCAGATACCGGTCCGCACACTGGATCATCCAGTTCGCCATTACCTGCCGGGAGATATGGATGTCGTTTCTCTGGAACTCCTGGCTGATCCGGTATAAAGGCAGTCCATTGACATACTTGGCATTCATGATGCTTGCACCCAGAGACGGTGTCAGAATGCTGTTGCGGAGCAATTCCCTTGGTCGGTCCGCTTTGACAATCGTCTGATTATCTTTTCCTGCATACACGGCCACATGATGTTCTTCCACCGTGTAGACTGCCGGCTGAACCCGGACTCTTTTATAAACTTCATCCGGGAGCTGCTTCCATCCAACGGAGCCAAAAATTTCCTGCAGCTTTGCTTCTGGAATGGTATGAGGGATCACTTCCACAGGAAGATCCTTAAGATCTGCCTCGCGCTTTCCTTTTTTCTTCCGGCGCGTGACCTGGATCACATCTTCTTCCCTAGGTTCGACAACATAAAGCGTCTCAGTCAAAGCTTCCGCTTCGTTAAAGATGAGCTCCAGTTCCAATTGTCCGGCGATAACGTCCAGCTTTTCGGAAGAACGCCCATAACGATGATTGTTTGCAGATGCGATCTGCTCAATCAGGCGTTCCATGTTTGTATTCAGTTGGGTAAGCTGGTTCTGCATGGACAGGATCACTGCCACGAGTGTTTCCCTGCTGAAACTGTTCAGTTCTTCCGGTGAGTAGATCTTCTGCATGTTCGGTGCTCCTTTGTTTTACTGGAACTATTGTACCGCAAACCAAAAGAAAAAGCGAACGGGATAATAAAGAAGGTTCGTCATTCTCACCAAAGGATAAACACTCTGAAAAGCCGAAAAAACTATTAGTTTTTTCAGTTTTTCAGAGTACTTATCCACACAGCAGCTTATAGCTGTGAAGTACTCTTGAGTGAATGAATGATATGAGATCTGGCTGTGGATAACTTCCGTCGCGTCTGTGGCAGGAGATACAAAAAGATTTTTTATTTTCCCCGTTTTGCACAACATTTCACAGAAGATCGCTGGGCTGCACTTCCTGGATTGGGTGTCTGGATACGATCTCCAGTCCCTGCATCAGTGCACGGTATTGCTCCTGGGTGATCTCCAGTGCTTCTTCTTTTGTGCGGGGCCAGCTGAAGCCGCCAAGTTCCAGTCTTTTGTAAAGGAGAAGGAATCCGTCTCCTTCCCATACGAGCCCCTTGATGCGGCCACTGCGTCTTCCGCAAAACAGGAAGAGGATATCCTTTTCATATGGATCCAGCTGGAAGTTAAATTTCACAATAGATGCCAGCCCGTCGATTCCGCGCCGCAAATCCGTATAGCCGGCAGCAACGTAAACCTTCCGGAAGCCGGATGCGTTATTCAGCATGAAGAATTCCTCCTACCCGGGAGAACAGTTCTGATGAGGCTGAATTGGAAATCTCCAGAACAAGATTCCCTTTCCGGATCACCAGATCTGGACGGAAAACAGGTGATGCGTCCGGTGACACGGCAGGAAGTTTGATTTCAGCGAAAGATACGGACTGCTGAACAGCAGACAATTGTTTTGTCTCTGCAGCTGCAGGCAATGATGGATTCTGAGATGCTTCATAAGCTTCCCGGCGCAGGATGCGCTGCCAGTAAAAAAACTGCTTCTCAGAAATCCCGTTTGCCCGACACCAGGCGGTTTTTGACATCCCGCTATTCATACATTCATTCAGGATCTTGGTCCAGTCCAGTGCTCTGCACGGACCTGATGTGTGATTTTATCCATGGTACTAACTCCTTTAAAAAACTTGTAGTTTTCTGGAGTTATTATCTCATGGAGCGAGGAAACTAGCACGGTACTCATGGTCTACCGTATACGAAGAAATAGAGTTTATGCTGGACTTAGATAATTTAAAAAAAGTTGATAATGAGATGAAAAGGGAAGTTTTTAGGGCAGTTCTTTACGGAGCGGATGGAGTCGATATGACCATGATAAAAAAGAGGACTTGTTCGGACCAGACTTAACAACAACGAAAACCCGCTAGCCTTACGGCTAGCGGGTTTTCGTTGTTGTTATAGTTATCTAAAGGAATGAGAGTAAAGTGCGCACCGGGCCTTCCCCGGTGTTTTACTTTATGAGGGGGGAGATAGTTGAGTGTTGATCAACTATCTGATATTTATTATAAAGGCTAATTGTGTCCAAAGTGTTTTCATTCTCTAAAAGAAAAAGAAAAGTTCTTAAAAACATATTAAGAAGGAGTTAAGCAATGCTTAGGAAGGCGTCTAAGAACAGACAAGAGGCCATCAGTCAAGCATGCCCGAATACAAATGAAGTGACTTTGAAAATGCGGAGTGTTACAATGGAAGAGATAATGAGGGGCTGTGATTTATAATTGATGAATTGAGAGAAAGGACAAGAGATATGAAATATAAAGTGAATGACCAGGAACTTAATGCTTCAATGTTTATTACGTTTGTGAATAGGGTATGGCCAGGGGATTATGATGTGGATAAGACGCAGGCTGCGTTATCGAGAACATTGAATATCACTGCTTACGATGAAAAGGAACTTGTGGGCTGTCTGCGGATTCTTTCAGACGGCTATTATTTTGGAACCATTACAGAGCTGCTTGTTCTTCCAAAATATCAGAAGCAGGGAATTGGGAGCAGGCTTCTAACGCTTGCCAAAGATAACACCCCGACCATGCTGTATTTCGGCGCACATCCAGGAGCAGAAGGATTTTATGAAAAAAACGGATGTCAGAAGAGTCTGCAATCCTATTTGATAGATAAGGAAGACTAATTTTTGAAAGGCATTTTAGATTATGAAAGAACATAGGTATGAGGTTATTGCTGGCATCCGTTATTGCTGCCCGCACTACATCATTAATTAGAAAAAGTCAAGTGTAATATTTCTTTGGAAAACTATTTCACCGAGATTTGACCGAAAGATATTCCGGACAATCCCCAAGACAGCAAAAATCCGTCAACCACGCGGGGTGACGGATTCCTGTTGTTATAGTTATCTAAAGGAATGAGAGTAAAGTGCGCACCGGGTGTTCCCGGTGTTTTACTTTATGAGGGGGGAGATAGTGAGTGTTAATCAACTATCTGGGTATTAGTATAAAAGAAAAATATGTCCAAAGTATGTTGAATCTCTAAAAGAAAAAGAAAAATTCTTAAGAAGGACTTAAGAACTTGGGAAGAAAACCTAAACCAGCATTTCTGCGGCTTCTTTCTGCCTTAAATGAGCAGTAAGAATATCTAAAAATTCACTGGATGTAGGCTGCGAGTCAAGAGGATGCAAGGCAATTTCCTGAAGCAGACGGCGGTTTCCTCTTTCCCAACAGACTCTGATAACGGTTCTTATATCTCGTTCCACGCTGCTGCTTGTAGTATGATAGTTTTTTGCAATCTGAGGATATAATAACTTGCTCACGGACAGAAGGTAGTCTTCGTCTCTCAAACATAGTTTCACCCCATAGTTCAGATATCGGTATCCACGGTAGGTTGCGCCGATGCCAAGAGCACGTATAAGATATTCGATTTCTAGTTCACTCATGTGATTTTCCTCATCGAATGCCTTACATTGAAAAACAAATATGCTATGTGCTTCTATTATATAGGATATTTCTCCGATATGTTGCGACTTAGACGCAATAAGTAAGAGTTCGACTCATTTCGACATATCCAGGGTAACAAAAACAGAAAAATCAACATATAGAATATAAAAAAGAAGGTGGACATTATGAGCATTCATGGAATAGATGTAAGCGGATTTCAGGGCAGCATAGACTGGGAGGCCGTAAGAGCGAGCCAAATACAGTTTGCCATGATCCGGGCCGGCTATGGAGAGGGGACCGTGGATCAGGAGTTCAGGAGAAATGCCAGCCAGTGCAACCAGGTTGGGCTGCCGTTCGGAGTGTACTGGTTTTCCTATGCGTATACCCCGGAAATGGCCAGGCAGGAGGCTAACGACCGTGGCAGAACGACAGCGCCTGAACGGCATTCGCAATCCCAACCTGATCTATGCGGGAACTACGATCAGAGTATGAGAGGAAGAAGAGAAAATTGGCCCGGAATCCAGATTCTGGAAGCCGGGCCTTTTTTCATTATATCTTAAGAAAATTCCCAGATTGCTCTTAAAAAATCCCTGCTATTCTTGTATAGTATAAGGGAGGTGATGAAAATGTCTAAAATATTAGTATGTGATGATGATAAGGAAATCGTAGAGGCCATCGATATATATCTGTCCCAGGAAGGGTATGAAGTATTAAAGGCATATGATGGGGAAGAAGCACTGAAGGTATTGGGCAAGGAGAAGATAGACCTTCTGGTAATCGACGTCATGATGCCAAAACTGGACGGGATCAGAGCCACCCTTAAGATCCGGGAAGCCAACAATATGCCAATCATTATTCTCTCTGCAAAATCCGAAGACGCAGATAAGATCCTTGGCCTTAACGTAGGTGCGGATGATTATGTGACGAAGCCTTTCAATCCATTGGAACTGGTTGCAAGAGTCAAGTCGCAGCTTCGGCGTTATACGCAGCTTGGCAGTACTGCGAATCATAAAAATGAAGCGGTCTATGAAGTTGGAGGCCTGTCGATCAACGATGACTTAAAGGAAGTAACGGTGGATGGCGGGCCAGTGAAACTTACGCCGATCGAATATAATATTCTGCTACTGCTGGTAAAGAATCAAGGGAAAGTCTTCTCTATAGACCAGATCTATGAAAGTATATGGAATGAGGACGCCATTGGCGTAGATAATACGGTGGCGGTACATATCAGGCATATACGTGAAAAAATAGAGATCAATCCAAAAGAGCCCCGTTACCTGAAGGTAGTATGGGGAGTCGGATATAAGGTGGAGAAGCTTTAGAAGGGAGTTTATATGAAGCAACAATGGTACAAATCAAATGTTGCAAAAGGGATATTGATCGTGACCCAGCATATACTGCTGGTCGTAATGATAACCAGTTTTCTGTGGATGATGTCCTACCCGGCCCTTAGAGGGGAATTGTTTGTAGGAAAGCCTGCCAAGAAATACGAGGACACCGTAAGTTTTGGCAATCAGTTGAACAATATCAGCCATGACGTGGTAAACGGAGTCGAACTGCGCAAGAAGTTTGAGACGGATGGCATCTATGATCCACTGAGGGTTGTCGATATTGAGAATTATTATTTGAATTCTAAGATCAGCGATGAAGACGCAAGCGGCCTGGCCTATTCTTTGCAGGACTTATATAACTGGGGAGAGGAACTGTATGACAAAGGCGAGATAAGTTATGACTCGGGTCTTGAGATGGCATATACTTCTGAGGAGACGCCGGGCGATGATAATATCATAGTGTGCAAGCGGTCAAACGATACGTATCACTATTACTATTATAGTGAATTTAAAGATCTGATCGACAGCGACATGCTACGGTTCGTTATAAGCAATGAAAGCGAAGGAATGTCCGGAGAGGACATTTTGGATGAACTTCATAATGGAAGCCGCAATGAGGGAGAAAACCGGGGGCAGCAGTTTAAAGGGCTGCAGGACGCGGAAGGAAGAATTGAATATATTGACTGCTGGAGTTACGATGGCACCTGGATGGAAGAGAAGTACCCGCCGCTTGGCGAGAAAAGTATTATTGATATTGTGAATAACAACCCAAAGTGGAACGGCAGGCTGAACGAAGCCTTTGACATGCTGCACAGTACTATAAATGCGGTGTTCGGCGAAGTGTCTGCCTATAATGAATTGGAAGAATTGTATCAGGAAGGAGATACGAACCTGGCCTATATGTATGTGGATGAGGACACAGGGCAGGTATATACCAACCGCAAGGAGTATGAGGACTATTCCAAGGTGGAAGAGAACCTTAAGAAGATACGCGGAATGGGAAAATATACGATTGTAAGACCCAAACTGGCGGATTTTGAGTCAAATCTTAAAGACACGGATGCGACGCAGTGGAGGGATGCGATCAAGTATTCTGTAGGCGGAAAAAATTTTGTATATGCGGTAGGGGTTGATACCTCTTATCCGATTCAGGATGATTTTCATGCGGAGAATATCATGTATGAAAAGTACGGATCTAATGCTAGAAGCATAGCAATCCTCGGGGTTTTTGCGGCTATCCTGTTCATAATATTCATGGTATGGCTTACAAGCATAGCGGGAAGGAATATGAAGGATGAAGAACTGCATCTGAACTGGTTCGATCATATTAAGACAGAACTGGCAGCTGTGATCATAGGGCTGCTTTGGGGAATTCCTCTTATGTTGGCTTATTCCGGAATACCGGTCTCATCGTTTAAAGCTTATGACGATGGCAGAACGCTCGTCTATCAGGCTGATTATATATACAATGCCCTGCCATATATGATGGCAGGAGGAATTATAGCAGCATATACCTGCGGCATGTTCCTGATCGGATACCTTAGCCTGGTTCGCCGGATTAAGGCCAGGACTCTCTGGTCGAACAGCGTGCTGAAATGGTTCTTCGGGTTTGTGGGACAGTTATTCAGGAATCTGCATGCTATATGGAAGGTTGTCTTGCTGTTTGGTGTGTTCGCTGTGATTCATTGGATTGCCTATATCAGTATGGGAGATGGCATCTGGCTTTTCCTGGCACTGACGGTGGAGGCTGTGGCATTTGTGTTCCTGATCCGGCAGACTATTGGCAGGCAGAGGATCAAGAAGGGAATTGAAAAGATATCCGGCGGAGAGGTGGATTACAAGATTCCGATATATGGCCTGGGAAATGAGCAGAGCGATATTGCGCAGCGAGTCAACTCCATCGGAGAAGGACTGGATGCGGCGCTGGAAGAGAGTATGAAAAGCGAGCGCCTGAAGACGGACTTGATCACGAATGTATCCCATGATATTAAGACGCCGCTTACTTCTATCATTAATTATGTGGAACTCCTGAAGCAGGAGAATTTTGAAGATCCGAAGATTCAGAGATATCTGGAAGTGCTGGAGGCTAAATCCCAAAGGCTTAAGACCCTGACAGAGGATGTGGTAGAGGCATCCAAGGTAAGTTCCGGCAATATCACGCTGGAATATATGAATATTAATCTCGTAGAGATGATCCAGCAGACCAGCGGAGAGTTCGAGGAGAAGTTTAAAGCCCGCAACCTTAAGGAGGTCCTGACGCTGCCGGAGCAAGAAGCAATCATCAGAGTGGATGGACGCCGGATGTGGCGTGTGCTTGAGAATATCTACAACAACGCGGCCAAGTATGCGATGGAAGGAACCCGTATATACGCGGATCTGGAAGTCAGAGACTTATCAGCGGTATTCAATCTGAAGAATGTATCGGAACAGCAGCTGAACATTACGGCAGATGAACTAACTGAGCGGTTTATACGCGGCGATATCTCCAGAAGCACGGAAGGAAGCGGTCTGGGCCTGTCTATTGCCAAGACGCTCACACAGATGCAGGGAGGAAAATTCGACCTGTATGTGGATGGCGATCTGTTCAGAGTAACGATCACATTCCCCATCGTATTGGCAAAGGCAGATAACGAGCCTGCAGATGATGGACGGATAAATGACGGACAGACAGAAGCATAATGCTGCAAATGAGTAAATATGGACGCGGCACTTTTCAAAAGTGCTGCGCCCTACTTGCGCTTATTGAAAAAAAACATTACAATAATAATATTATGGATGAATTAAGAAAATTATTACAGGAAAATCTAAATATAGAGTTTATCTCAGCAGTTCTGAGCAATCCACGGCAAAAGGAGGAGGCATCCAAGATTAAGGTGCGTCCTTTGCTTAAGAAGGAGCAGTTGGTGTTCCAGTTGGAGATATTCCGGAACAATCAGGTATTTCATAAAAACGCCGATCCCGGTGAAACCTGCCAGTTTCTGCTTGGGTACATGGAAAATATGCGCCAGATGCAGATGGAGACGAAGAAATATGCTTATACGGTGCTGGTAAGCAAGAAGGGCAAGGTAACGGTGAAGAGGAAGGCTGCAAAAGGTACGCCGGCCAGTGTGGATCTAAGCCATAACCGAAAGAAGCAGTACATTCTGGAAGAGGACGTGCCGGTGCCATTTCTTCAGGACTTGGGAGTTATGACGCCGGAAGGAAGGATCGTCCATGCAAGATTCGACAAATTCCGCCAGATCAATCGTTTCCTTGAGTTTATCGAGGATATCCTTCCTGTCCTTGATGAGGACCGGGAGCTTACGATCCTGGATTTTGGCTGCGGGAAGTCCTACCTGACGTTTGCCATGTATTATTATCTGCATGAGAGGAAGGGTTATGATATACGGATTATCGGCCTGGACTTAAAAAAGGATGTCATCCGTCACTGCAATGAACTGGGCAGGAAATACGGCTATGACAAGCTGACATTTTTAGAAGGCGATATTGCCGACTATGAAGGCGTCAGGAAGGTGGATATGGTGGTTACCTTGCATGCCTGCGACACGGCTACGGACTTCGCCCTGGCAAAAGCCATTGGCTGGGATGCGAAGGTGATCCTGTCTGTTCCCTGCTGTCAACATGAACTGAACCGGCAGATGGACAATGAGACATTGAAGCCTATACTTGGATATGGGCTGATCAAGGATCGCATGGCAGCGCTGGTGACGGATGCGCTTCGGGCCCAGTATCTGGAGCGCGAAGGATATGATACCCAGATATTGGAATTCATCGATATGGAGCATACGCCTAAGAATATCCTGATACGTGCGGTCAAGACCGGGAAAAAGGGGGAGAACCTGGATGCGATCCGCCGGTGCGAGGAGTATCTTCATGTAGAGCCGATGCTTGGGAGGCTGCTGGATCATAAAGGGGAATTATAGATGAGATTAAAGAATCGATTGATAGATGCGGGAATCCTGATAGCTGTATTCATTGTGGCAGTCATAGCCTTTAGTTATTTTACCAACAAAGGAAATAACAATATGACTGCGGATATGGGTGCGGCCACCTATCCCCAAGTATCATTTTCATATAATGGGTTTAACTTAAATACGCTGACCGGATATGCGAAAGAGATGGACATACCCGCCATGAGGGATACGGCAACTCCGGTTACAGACCAGAAGGTGGACGTTGGGATCCAGGCGTATGAAAATAAGGTGTCCAGCGTGAACTATATCGTGTATACGCTGGATGGAAAAGAAGAACTGAAAAAAGAGAAGGTTAAGAAGCCAGGAGAGGAGTTCTCCATAGACTTAAGCGCCGAAGGGCTTATGAAGGAAGAACGGGTTCTTGAAATCGTGCTCCATATGCCGGATGAGAAGTCTGTATATTTCTACACAAGGCTCGTGGATGCCACTAACGCGAATATGCTGGAATGCCTGAACTACATTAGTGATTTTCATGAGAATGCGCTGGGCAAGGTGGAGGGCGCCGGGGTCGGCGCGGCGATCGAGCCGAATGAGCAGGGAGATAACACAACGCTGCAGCATGTGACGATCCACTCGGATTATGACCATGTTTCCTGGGGCGAGTTGGAGCCATCCGTAGAGCAGGGCGAGCGGTGGAGCATTAAGGAGATCAACAGCAACTATGTTTCCGTACAGCTGGAATACAGGGTCAGGTGCAAAGGAGAGGAAAATGATACCGATGTCTATAATGTGAAGGAGTTTTTCCGCGTCCGCCATATACCGGATGTGGCAAAGACGTATCTTCTGGATTATGACAGAACAATGGATCAGATATTTGACCCGACGAAGCACGTCCTGAATGAGAAGGGCGTACTGCTTGGAATCGTACCTCATGACATTCCTTACATGGTTAATAAGGATGGCTCTGCCGTATCCTTTGTAGTAGCAAATGAACTATGGAATTACAATAAGGGAACAGACCAGATATCCCTGGTATTTAGTTTTTCTGATGCGGAGAATACGGATGTACGCAATCTTACCGCCCAGCATGAGGTCAAGCTGCTGGAAGTAGACGATACGGGAAATACGACGTTTGCCGTCTATGGATATATGAACCGGGGCGAGCATGAAGGCGAGGTAGGAGTAGCCATCTACTACTATGATATGGAAAAGAATTCCGTGGAAGAAAAGGTATTCATTTCCAGCAATCAGTCTTCCGGAAGCGTGTCAAATGAGCTTGGGAAACTAGTTTATTACAGCGTGAATCGGGATATGCTGTATGTCATGGTAGAGGGAACCTTGTATGAATATAATGTAAAGAAGGAAGAAGAGGGAACGCTGGTAAAAGGGCTGGAGGACAGCCAGTACGTGGTGTCGGATGACGGGCATCTGGTGGCTTATCAGTCTGGCGGGGCCTTGAATGAAGCCAGAAAGATTATCGTCAAGAACCTGTCAAACGGAAAAGAGCGTACGGTGGAATGCGCCGAGGATGAGTGCATAAGGCCGCTTGGATTTGTAAAGAATGACTTTGTATATGGAGTTGCCAAGACTGCCGATACTGGAAAAACGGTTTCCGGCGAGATGGCAGTGCCAATGTATAAAGTAGAGATCCAGAACAGTAAGAGCAAGGTTGTAAAGACCTACCAGATAGACGGCACTTACGTGCTGGATGCGGTTTCTGAGGACAATATGATCACGCTTAGCCGGGCTACGAAGGAAGGCGGGACATATACCAATATAGCGCCTGACTATATTACCAACAATGAAGAGAAGGAAAAGAGCAATATATATCTGGAAACCTATACTACGGAGTTAAAGGAATCCCAGGTGAGGCTGGCATATAATGATGGAGTGACGGATAAGGAGCCGAAGGTATTGAAGCCAAAGCAGGTGCTGTTTGAGAATCCTACGGTGATAACATTTGACGATGTAGATATCGGTAATAAGTATTATGTCTATGGCTATGGAAAACTAAAGGGGATCTATGACCGGGCAGGCGAGGCTATCAGGAATGCCAATGGCTGCAACGGCGTGGTGGTGGCATCGGACCAGTCCTATGTATGGGAGCGCGGCAACCGCAATCTCCAGTATATCATCAGCGACAAAGATGAGATCCTTCAGTCCATCCGGGACCGGCTGAGCCAGAAAGAAGCGCCGGTAGATATTATGAAGGATATAAACGACGGCAGGAGCCTGGATCTCACCGGGTGCACGACAGAGGAACTTCTGTATATCATCAGCCAGGGCAGGCCGGTCATAGCAATGCTGGATACGGAAAATGCAGTGATACTGATCGGATACAATGAGGCAGATGTAATCTATATAGACGTTGCCAGCGGCGAGAGATTAAGCGTTCCATATGAGCAGATGGATCAGATGACGCAGGGAAGCGGCAGCACTTATGTAGGCTAGTCAGGCAGACTGGAAGAAAGAATGGCGCAAAAAAGCAGGAAAACAATCATAAGTTTTCCTGCTTTTTGTCGCAAAGCCTGTATTATACCGCAGTAGGCCGAAAGAAGATATTCTTATACTTGCGCAATGCGAAGTACAGAACCAGTCCAAGCACCCCGCAGGATAAGGCCTCTCCGATCCCAACAGTCAGCATCATAAAAGGGATAGGCAGCGCCACGCTGTAGCCGTAACGCAATACGAATGGAACGACAATCGTATTGGCGGCAATTGGCGGAAGCGGAGCCAGGAACGGGCTCTTGCCACGTAACTGATAGGTGAAGATTGCTCCGATCAGGGTTGCAAGACTTCCAAATAGGATATCCGGAAGAAGCGCGCCTCCCAAGATGTTGCCCACCAGACATCCTACAAACAGCCCGGGTATCGCAGCCGGGGTGAATAGAGGCAGGATAGTAAGGGCCTCGGAAATCCTGACTTGGACCTCTCCAAAAGAAAACGGCGCAAATACATAAGTAAGCACCACATAGATGGCAGCAATCATAGCTGCCTGGGTCAGAAAAGTAACGTTTTTGTTCTTCATAATATTGTCTCCTTTAGTTTTGTTTTACGTGTGGAAGGTCTCGAACACACGATTCATTTTACGGCGGGAATCGCCGGCAAGCCCTTAAGACCTTAGTTTTATTGGCTTTGGGACGGTTGATAGTATAGCATGCGGGAAAAGAAAAATCAATGGATCAACCTAAATTCTCTAAATGAGAACAAATTATGGATTTGTTAAGACGGACACAAGAATTAGAGACGCAAAAAGTCATATTATTATGGAAGAATGGTGCTGTACTGGCAGCCCTGCCACTTACTCGCCGCGTATCATTTTGATATATTTACTAGGTGTCATCCCTGTGGATTTTTTAAATATCTGGCTGAAGTACTGTGGATTATTCTCACATCCAACCATATCTGCAACACATTGGATGGAGTCAATATTTCCAGACGCCAATATTTCCTTTGCTTTCTTTATCCGTGTATCTGTCAAGTATTTTGAAAACTTACATCCTGTTTCTTTCAGGAACTTTTTACTCAGGTAATCTACATTCATAAACAGGTAATTCTCTGCTATCCATTTTAAAGACAATTCTGCGTCCTCTATATGCTTTTCTACATACTCCATGATCTTCTGGCTGATATCCCCCGTATGCTTTGACGAATGGTATTCTTCATAGGAAGCAGCCAGGTGTTCCTTAAGAAGCGCGAAGATGGTGCTGCAGTCATTTTCCTGATCCAGCTTTACCAGGAATTCCGCGGCTGTCACCATGTCATACGTATGGTTATTAGAGACCGAAAATATGATAACAGAAGCAGCCAGCTGCTTTAAAAAATCAGCATCCGATATGGACTGTAAGGTGCAAAGCAGCGACTGAAAAGCTGGGTTTGATGAATCATCCTGTTCCGAAAATGCAGAAGAAGTAAGCTTTTGCACTTCTTTGATAATGTTCTGGTAATTATATATTGAAAAAGTAGTGGTGTCTTCTGCAAAATAAATGATCTCGTATTTTCTTAAATGCTGTATTAATTCTTTTAGCAGTTCTTGGAGATTGGGGTATGATTCATGCCTGTATTCAATAGAAACCGGCTGGTTTAAGCTGAGTGTATCTAAAAAATGATAAATACTGCTCAAATCAAGCTGCATGGCTGGAAAAAAGAAAACCAATGTATTGTAGACGTAAATCACGCTGAATCTAATACCGGGAAAGTGCTTATTGCGAAACTGGCGCAGCTGTATTAGCACATCTTTATAATTGTCCGGAATTACATAATAAACATAAAACATCTCATAACGAGTATCTTCGAAATCAAGATACTGCTTATAATTACAGGCAATCTGGGAGATACCGGTGTCTGCTTCCTGTGCTTCAAGACTCAGGCTGTCATTGATAATTCCGACCATCAAGTTCTGATTGATATTGCGGCTTATGAGAGTCTGGGGAGTCTCGCCTCTGGTGGCAAGATAATTTGTATAATCTTTTATTACATCCTGCAGGCTCTCAATAATCTGTTCTTCATTGCAAGGCTTAAGCAGATAATGTTTCACTCCATACTGCATGGCCTTTTTTGCATATTCAAATTCCCCATAACCCGACAATATTATAAAATGAGTGTCTTTATTGATCCCGTGGATCTTCTGAATCAGGTCCAGCCCGGAGAGTCCCGGCATCTTGATATCAGTAAGAACAATGTCCGGGTATTCATCGAGGATCATATTATAAGCTTCAATTCCATCCCTGGCTGTACCAATCAGCTGGATTCCAAGAGAATTCCAGTCAATCAGTCCGGCCATAGTTTCACGGATAATCTTTTCGTCATCAACAATCAGTAGTTTTAACATGTTCTCCTCCTGGTATAATAATTCTGGCTACTGCATGCTCGTCGTCTTTATTAAATAGATGAAGTCCGTACTCTGAACCGTACGTGAGCTGGATGCGCTTGTGGATATTGAGCAGGCCGATCCCGAATCCATGGGGGGTTACCAGCCCCTGATCAAGCTTTCTTAACAAATCTTGTTCAAACTGGGAATCATTATTGACCACATCTATATATACGTAATCCCCGGAACGGGTACCTTCAATCTGGATATGGCACACTTCCGTGCTTTCTTCCATCGCATAGTTGATTGCATTTTCCACAAGGGGCTGTATGGTCAGGTGGGGCAGACTGATATCCATGATAGAGTCATCTATTTGCTTTGTATATTCAAGGCGGTCTTCAAAACGGATCTGCTGTATGGTCAGGTAGCTTTTAACAATTTCGAGTTCACGGCGGACCGTAAAGGTCTTATCTTTTGTATTTAAGGTTTCCCGCATAAGTGTGCCCAGCGACTCTACCATGGATGATATATCTTTTTCACCGATAGCTTTTGCGCGCCAGTTGACAGCCTCCAGTGTATTGTAAAGAAAATGAGGGTTGATCTGGTTTTCTAATGCCTTTAAACGGGCATCTTTCGAAAGAATTTCATTTACATAGTTCTCCTGGATTAGATTCTGTATCTTTAAGGCCATATGGTCAAACTGGTTGTGCAGTACCCCGACCTCATCTGTGCGCCCGCTATAATCGTATCCTGTATCCGGAGGCGTGGATTCATCTCTTCCGAAGGCCTTCATTTTTTGGATAAGCCGACTGAAATCGCTGGTTACAGAACGGATGAGCATCCTGGACAGCAAGAGGGAAATGAGAACAGAAACAAGGATTACCACCAGTGCCATGAGTTTTGTAAAGTTTAATGTAGCTGATATATGTCCGTATGGGACAAGGCAGATATAATTCCAGGACGTGTTCCCAATGGAGCCTTTCACTGCAAAATATTTACCAGCATTTACAGAAATCACACCATAGTCGGTCTTCAGCTTCTTTCCAATTGTGTTGATCTCGTCGGAATCCAGACTTTCTGAGTGGTAAAACTCTGTATCTGTGTCAAATAATATATATTGTGTTTCATCTGAATGCAGGACAGAGTTGGTAGAAGAACGTACCAGACGGTCCATGTCTACGCCTACGACAACCGTACCTAATGTCTGGAAATTCATCTGGTCAACCCTGCGGCATTCACGTCCAAGAAAGAGCCCGTAGGAATTGCAGTAATCTGTAACCCAGTATGGATATCCGGAGTTGTTATTAGCAGCTTTAACCACATTTTGGTGGACCGCATCCGGCACTTGAGAACTTCTGGCCTCATAGCTTTGGGTTGCACCCTGTGCATGATATAGATTAATGTAACTAATATTGTTATCTTTATACGTCTGATAATAATCTGCAATCAATGTGTTTAGTGAATTCTCAGCATTTTTTATACGGATATCAGGATCTTCTTCTGCCAGAGTGATCAGGTTTTTTCTTATGTTAGAGTTGGAGACGACCGCGCTTGTCATAGATTCGATGTTTGACAGCTTTTTTGATATATCCTGGGAACTATATGTGAGTGAACCCGCAAGAGCCTGGTACAGCAGTTTATTACTGGAATTTAAGACCAGCAGTATACCACTGACCGAAGCGGATATCATTAAGAACACAACAATTAAAATGATACATACGATCTTTGTGCTCAACTGGGAATTTGTGATTTTACTGATAAAAGATTTTTTACTTCTTAGCATAAATATACCTGTTTCCTTATGTGAATAATGTTAGTATTGAGGTTTTTCTTATTATAATGCATATTTCAACAGGGAAAAAGGGATTTAGAAAATAGAACGGAATTTTGAAAAAGGATGTCGGAAAAGTTTATATTAATTTTATAATACTGTCTTTATAATGTGCTTATACAAAAGAAACTCATAAATCACACAATGTTAAGGAGGAAAGAAAATGAAAAAGATTGTTTCTGTATTGTTATGTGTAA
Source organism: [Clostridium] scindens ATCC 35704 (assembly GCF_004295125.1). Taxonomy (NCBI): domain Bacteria; kingdom Bacillati; phylum Bacillota; class Clostridia; order Lachnospirales; family Lachnospiraceae; genus Lachnoclostridium; species [Clostridium] scindens. Next base: position 1,244,964 of record NZ_CP036170.1, read on the forward strand.
TGATGATTGCAGTACTAGCGGCAGGATGCGGCAGCAGTGATGCAGGATCAGGAGGCAAGTCTGACAGTTCGAAGACAAAAGACACTGGAGATGATAAGACAGCAAATCCAGAAGAGTATCAGGTAGTTATGATTGTAAAACAGAGTGATTCCTGGTTCGATGATATGACTACTGGAGTAGAGCAGCTTAAGAAGGATACCGGTTTAAATGTATCTGTACAAGTACCGGAGACAGGGGATGCAGCAAGCCAGATCTCTATTATGGAAGATCTGATAGCACAGGGCGTGGACGCTATCTGTATTGTACCAAATGATCCGGATGCGCTTGTTCCTACGATCGAAAAAGCAAAAGAGTCTGGTATTGTTGTTGTAACGCATGAGGCGCCTGGTATTGCAGAAAATGTTGACCTGGATGTAGAAGCTTTTGTCAATGAAGAATTTGGTAAGTTATTCGGAGAGAAGCTTGCAAAGTCTATGGACGGAAAAGGCCAGTATGCTGGTTTTGTCGGCGGTCTTACGATGGAGACTCATATGGCCTGGTATAAAGCAGCAATCGAATATATTAAAGAAAACTATCCAGATATGGAATGTGTGACAGAAGAACCTTATGAGGATGGTAACAGCGTTGACGGCGCACATGATAAGACATTAGAAATCCTGAAAGCATATCCAGATATCAAAGGGCTCTTTGACTGTTCTGCACATGGCGGCGGAATCTGTGAGGCACTGCAGGAAAAGAATAAGACAGATGACGTATCAGTCGTATCACTGGCACTGCCTTCTATGTCTGCCACATACCTGGAAGATGGATCTATGAAAGCAGGACTTGCATGGAGACCGGCGGACGCAGGTTATGCAACATGCTATGCTGCATATCTGCTGGCATCTGGACAGAAGGTAGAAACAGGTACTGACCTTAAGATTACTGGTTATGAAGATATCCAGGTAAAAGACGGTGTGGCATATGGTAATGCGCCTCTGGAATTTTCAGCTGATAATATAAACGATTATAAATTCTGATAAGAAAAGGGTGCCGCAAAATAACAAGAGAATAGTTATTGGGCGGCACCTGAATTTATTCATGGAGGTGAGATCATGGGAACAGTTTTGGAGGCAAAACACATAAATAAATCTTTTATTGGCGTTCAGGCGTTAAAAGATATCAGCATCAAAATCAACAGTGGGGAAATTCACTGCCTTGCAGGGGAAAACGGGTGCGGAAAGTCAACCCTGGTCAAGAATATATCCGGCGTCTATACACCGGATTCAGGGGAAATCATACTTGGCGGGAATACATATCATAATCTGACCCCAATGCAGGCTATGAAGGAAGGTATACAGGTAATATACCAGGACTTGTCACTGTTCCAGCACCTGACTGTGGCAGAGAACATTGCAATCAGCAGACTTAAGTTTGATAGAAATAAGATGATAAGCTGGAAAAAGGTATATGCCATAGCACAGGAGCAGTTAGACAAAATAGGAGTAAAGATGGATCTTGGCCAGACTGTGGGGGAGATCTCAATGGCGAACCGTCAGCTGACGGCAATCTGCCGGGCGTTAGCGCAGGATGCGAAAATCCTGTTTATGGATGAGCCGACCACAGCCCTTACAAAGACAGAAGTAGAACGTCTGCTGAATATTATGGTGGACTTAAAGAAAAAGGGGCTTGCAATTATATTTATCAGCCATAAGCTTGATGAAGTTTTCTCTGTGGCAGATACGATAACCATATTCCGCAATGGAGAGAAAATCGGTGATTTTAAAAGCGAGGATTTAGATAAAAAGAGCCTGTCATATTATATGACGGGACGGGAAGTGGAGTATCCAAGATACCACCGCACGAGTAAGGAAGATACTCCGATACTTGAGATTGAGAACCTGACCAGAAAAAACCAGTACGAAAATATATCACTGTCCATACGCCCAGGCGACATTGTGGGAGTGACCGGGCTGCTTGGATCAGGAAGGACGGAGCTTGCATTGTCTTTATTCGGATTAAATCCTACGACCAGCGGCCGGATTAAGGTGGATGGCAAAGAGGTAAAACTTAGTTCACCAATGAAAGCAAAGAAATGCGGGATTGCATTGCTGCCTGAGGACCGCTTTAATCAAGGGCTGTTTATGAAACGAGAGATTAAAGAAAATATATCCTCTTCCATATTAGATGATATTTCTAATAAAGGAGTACTGAATAAGCAGTCTGAGGAACGCACAGCAGAGACATACGTGGAGCAGTTAAAGGTAAGGACGCCTTCTATTGATACGGTAATAGGGACGCTGTCAGGGGGAAACCAGCAGAAAGTGGTCATTGGCAAATGGACGGCCACATGTCCAAGGGTTTTTATTATGGACACGCCGACAGTAGGTATTGATATTGGGTCAAAGGCTGAGATCTATGAACAGATACATAAATTTGCTGAGGAAGGAATGGCTATTATTTTTATCTCAGACGAAGTACAGGAGATTCTGGCAAACTGTAACCGGGTTATGGTGATGGCTGAGGGGAAATGTGTAAAAATGCTGGAAGAAGACGACTTAAAAGAGGAGGCACTTGTATGAGGACGAAAAAAATAGACCGGTTTCAGGGAATACTGCTGTTGATTATTCTTCTCTATAGTATATTTGTCGCAGTGAAGAATCCGGCCTTTATACATATAGAGACAATATTTGATATTATCCGTGTGGCGTCCACTACTCTGATGGTTGCGATGGGACTGCTTGTTGTCATGATCTCTGGCGGAATTGACGTATCGTTCATGTCTATCGCGCTGTTTGGAAGTTACACGACGATTCATATTATGATATCAATGGGAATTGACAATCTGATATTTGCATTTGGCATTTCTGCTTTGATTGGAGGATTACTTGGTATTATTAACGCGCTGTTAATCAACTGGCTGAAACTGCCGCCGTTCATTATAACCTTGGGAACGCAGAATCTTTTCCATGGAATTATGACTACTTTTATTGGCGACAAATCATTTGGCGCAGGCGTACTGCCAAAGAGTATTCATTCCTTCGGCCAGGCAGCTGTGATAAAGATCGGGGGCGTGGGCTTAACATCATCTATCATTCCTGTATTACTTGCTGGCGCCCTAACCTGGTTCATTCTTTACCGTACCATGACCGGGAGAGGAATCTTCGCAGTCGGAAATGATGAGGAAGCAGCCAGAAGGGCTGGCTTTAATCCATTCAAGATCCGCTTGATTGTATATGTGTACTCTGGAATCCTGGCTGGGATTATGGGGATGATGTACGTAGCGCAGACAAATGCACTCTATCCAAATAAACTGGTGGGGGATGAGCTGATGGTTGTGGCAGCTGTTGTAATAGGCGGTACGAAGATAACAGGCGGACAGGGAAAGATTTTAGGTGCGTTTCTTGGTGTCATTATTATCTATCTACTGAACACCACGTTGATTATGATCGGCCTGTCATCCTCCTGGAACAATCTTTTTGTAGGGACAATTCTTGTAATCTCCGTGGCAGTGACTTCCTACCAGGAGAGGGTTAAGAACCGCAACAATCTAATTTTTACGGAATAGGGGGATGAAAGATGATTAAGATAAAAAAATGGGCTGGCAGAGATATGAATCTCACTATATTGATGGGAGTTACGCTTGTTATACTAATCTGGAGCGGGATGGCGTTTGGGCAATCCATGTATTCTATGCGGAATATACAGTCCATGACATTCCAGATACCGGAGTTTGGCTTTCTGGCGCTGGCAATGATGCTGTCAAATATGATCGGCGGAATTGACCTTTCCATTATTGCTAATGCAAATACTGTGGCTATTATGACAGCGTATGTGCTGAATGGCCAATGGTCCTTTGGGACAGAGGGAGCGGCAAGAGTTGTGCTGGCACTTATTTTCGCCGTTTTGTGCAGCTTGTTGTTTGGATTGTTTAATGGACTTTTAATATCAAAAACATCTGCACCGTCATTGATTGCAACGTTGGGAACGATGACACTGTTCCAGGGAATTGGAATGGCAGTGACAGGGGGAGCCAGCGTTGGAGGAATTGAAGAAAAATTCGCGCAGATTGGGAAGAGCACTATTCTGAATCTTCCGGTTATCTTCTGGCTGTTTATCCTTGCGTCTGTAATACTTGGCCTTGTAATGTCATACAGCGGTTTTGGCAGAAAGTTGTATTTGTACGGAGATAATCCGGTTGCAGCCAGATTCTCGGCAATCCATAATGAAGGAATCTGCATCGGCACATTTCTGTTGACAGGTCTGCTTGCAGGGCTTGCGGGACTGATTATTCTAAGCCGTGTAAATTCTGCCAAGGTGGGGTATGGAGATTCTTATCTGCTTCAGACGCTGATTGTCTGCGTAATAGGCGGGATCGACCCGAACGGAGGAAGAGGTAAAGTGTGGGGCGTATTGATTGCAGTTATAATGATGCAGATTCTGTCCAGTGCATTTACGATAATGTCCTTGTCTCCATATACGAAAAAATTGATATGGGGAATTATGCTTGTTCTCGTTCTTGGATTAAACTTTATTATTAAAAAGTATTCTGGCATGAGAATGCTGAAAGCCAGCTTGAATGGGAATAAAGAGAAATAAGCAGGAGGTCAAAGAATGAATTGCAGAAAATATGAAGAATTATATTGTACCGTACTTAACGAACACAGAGAAGTCTTTGAAAAGCAGGACCTGGATGAGGTTACTTTATTTATGGAACAAATCAGGAAGGCAGAGCGGATCTTTGTTATGGGCGTAGGCAGAGAAGGGATCGCAGGCCGGTCATTTGCCATGCGGCTGATGCACCTTGGAAAAGAAGTACACTGGATCTGGGACGACACGACACCTGGCATGCATGAGGGGGATTTATTTATTGCTATAAACGGGTCGGGTAAAATCGGCCACATTCATTATGTGGTCAAACAGGCAAAAGAGACCGGGGCAGCAATTACTGTGGTGACAGGAGGGCCAAAAGAAAAGACAGCCCGCCTGGCGGACTGTGTGTTATTTGTTCCGGCAAGTGTATTTAACGGGACAGACTCTAGAGCGGTACCGTCCGTACAGCCGATGGGAAATCTGTTTGAACAACACCTGTTTTTGCTGTTTGATATTATTATTATGCTGCTGGAAGAAGAGATGAAGGTGACGCACGAACAGATGGAGGCCAGGCACAGAAATATAGAATAAAGAAAATAAAATCTATGTTGATTTAATATGCTTATCCTGTACCAGCAGGGTCAAGGAGTGTTTCTAAATATCTAGTTCTCCAAAATTAATGGTTAAATCTTCATAAATATCGACGTTAACGGTATCGGAAAAGTGTATTCCTCTGTATCTTCTGATACAAAGTTCCATACCAAGAATGGTTTGATTGAGAGAAACCCGGTTATGTTTTACCTAATACTAAGGCTGAGGAAATGGAGAAAATTGCATCAGTATTTTAAGAACGGGAGATTACAGCCCGTTCTTTTTGTGTCCGAAAAATGTCCGAGATTGCAATAGTATAGCATAGCGGGCGAAGTAAAATCAAGGAATGTACACAAAATATATACGCTACGCCAGGGAACATGTAGGGAGATGTCTTGTGCCTTTCAAAACGGAGAGTGATATGATATAATAACTGCAAAGTGTCAAAAAACGCTAGTAATATTATATAGGGGACAGGAGGGCAGGTATGAATATATTAGTAGTAGACGACGAGAAGGAAATTGCAGATGTGATTGAACTCTATCTCCAGAATGACCAGTATAGCGTATATAAGTTCTATACCGGCCAGGAGGCGCTAGACTGTATTGGCGGCATGAAGATCGATCTGGCGATCCTTGATATCATGCTTCCGGATATTGACGGGTTCCAGATTCTGAAGCAGATCCGGGAAAAATACACGTTCCCGGTAATCATGCTGACAGCCAAGACAGAATATATGGACAAGATCACGGGGCTTACGCTGGGAGCGGACGACTACATCCCCAAGCCTTTCAATCCGCTGGAACTGGTAGCCAGGGTAAAGGCTCAGCTGCGCAGGTATACCCAGTACAATGAAGGGGCCAAAGAAGAAGGTGAGATTATAGATTTCGGGGGCCTGGTACTGAACAGGACCTCTCATGAATGCATCTATAATGAAATGCCGCTTACGCTTACGCCGATCGAATTCGATATTCTCTGGCTTCTCTGCGAGAACCGGGGGAAGGTGATCAGTTCGGAGGAACTTTTTGAAAAAGTATGGCATGAAAAATATTACAAGAACAGTAACAATACGGTGATGGTGCACATCCGGCACCTTCGGGAGAAGATGAATGCGCCCACCGGCAAATCTGATTTTATCAAGACAGTATGGGGAGTAGGTTATAAGGTTGAAGAATAACTATCGCAAACTTAAGTTCAGCATCCTGCTGCAGACGGTTTTTGTAACCGCTGTCACGGTGCTGGTGGGCGGTTTCCTGCTGAATTATGTAATTGATGGCATCTATAATGACAGTTTTGCCAGGATATTCGTAGATTTCCTGACTTCTCTTGATGTGGAGGAGAAGACGGCCATAGATTTATACTGGAAGCTGATCGGAGACAACAAGGCATTTTTCATGGTTGTTGGCTTCCTGCTTCTTTTTGCCCTGTTTTTCTATGTAGCCCTGTCTAAGATGACGAAATACCTGGATCAGATAGGAGACGGGATAGAAAATATCGTGTCGGATTCCACGGAGCCGATTCATCTGATCACGGAGTTAAAGCCGATCGAGATCAGGCTGAATGAGATTAAGGCGACCCTGAAGCGCCAGGAACTGGAGGCGGAAGAGGGGGAGAAAAAGAAGAACGACCTGGTGATCTTCCTGGCCCACGACCTTAAGACTCCGCTGACCTCTATTGTGGCATACTTAAGCATGCTGGACAGCCATCCGGACATGTCGCAGGAAGAGCGGGAGAAATACACTCGCATTGCATTTGAGAAATCGCTGCGTTTGGGAGAACTGATCAATGAGTTCTTCGACATTACCCGCTATAATCTCCAGAATATTGAACTGGAGTCCGTGGAGATCAACCTGTCATTGATGCTGGAGCAGCTGGCGGATGAACTCTATGGCGTGCTGCAGGAAAAGCAGCTTGCCTGTCAGGTAGAGGTGGAAGAGAATCTGGTGGTCTACGGGGATCCGGATAAGCTGGCCCGGGTCTTTGACAATATTCTGAGGAACGCGATCGCATACTGCTATGATAATACCAGGATTCAGATCGAGGCACAGATGAAGGGGCAGGATGTGGAGATTATCTTTACAAACCAGGGAGATAAGATTCCCGGGGCAATGCTTCAGACCATATTTGAGAAGTTCTACCGCGTAGATGGCTCCCGCTCCAGCGGGACCGGAGGAGCAGGGCTTGGACTGGCCATTGCCAAGCAGATTGTGGAATTGCATGGAGGGCTGATCCGTGCAAAAAGCGATGACAGCAAGACGCAGTTTATTGTGACATTGCCGACAAGGATAGAAAAGGAAGAAGGGACAGCAGAGGATGAAGTTCATACACATCGCAGACGTACATTTAGGAGCAAGCCCGGACGCAGGAAGCACGTACAGCGAGAAGAGGGCGAAGGAGATCTGGAATAGCCTGAAGAGAGTGGTAGAGGCCTGTAATAAAGAGCGGGCGGACCTTCTTCTCATAGCTGGCGATCTGTTTCACCGTCAGCCCTTGCTTCGGGAACTGAAGGAAGTCAATTCTCTTTTAGCGACCCTTAAGCATACCCAGGTAGTGCTGGTGGCTGGAAACCATGACTATCTGAAGAAAGACTCTTATTACCGCACTTTCCGATGGGCGAGGAATGTGCAGATGATTCTGTCAGAGGATATCTCCTGCGTGGAATTCCCTCAACTATCCCTGGCTGTATACGGATGCAGCTACCATTCCCGCGAGATTAAGGAGGCAAAGTATGATAATGCATTTGCCAGGAAGAAGCAGAGGTATGAGATTCTGATTGCCCATGGAGGGGACGAGAAGCATATACCGATACAAAGAAATAAAATAAAGGCCCTTGGCTATGATTATGTTGCCTTGGGACATATCCATAAGCCGCAGATGTTTCAGGAAGAAGGCGCCGCCTATGCAGGCGCCCTGGAACCTATTGATAAGAATGATGTCGGCCCTCATGGCTATGTCCGGGGCGAGATGGATGATAAAGGCTGCAGGGTATGGTTTGTGCCGGATGCTGAAAGAGAATATGTTCACATGGATGTAGAGATAGACAAGGCCATGACGGGCCACTCGGTGCGGGAACGAATAAAGGCGCAGATCGAAGAGAGGGGAGTACAGAATCTATATAAGATTACGCTGAAGGGGCTCCGTGATCCGGATATTCTATTTGATCTGGGGGACATGGATCCATATGGCAATGTGGTAGAAGTGTCGGATGAGACAAAGCCTGCATATGAGTTTGGGAGGCTTCTGGAACAGAACAAGGATAACCTTCTGGGGAAATTTATTGAATCACTGCTAAACTATGAGAAGGACAGCATGGAATATCAGGCTCTGTGCGAAGGTGTCCAGGCGCTGATGGAAACGAGAAGAGGCTAGATATGAGAATTCGGGAGTTAATAATCAGGAACTTCGGCAAATTTTCGGATAAGGATATTTTGCTGGAAGATGGGATCAATATATTATATGGGGAGAATGAGTCAGGGAAATCCACGCTGCATGCTTTTATCAGAGGAATGCTGTTTGGCATGGAAAGAGGCCGGGGAAGGGCTTCCCTTAATGATACATACAGCACCTATGAACCATGGGAGAACCCCAATTATTATTCAGGAGTTCTGAGATTCGAAAGCGGAGGAAAGATGTTCCGGATTGACCGGAATTTTGATAAATATTCGAAGAAGGCAGAACTCTACTGCGAGGATGACGGAGAACAACTCTCTATAAAAGACGGGGATCTTCAGATGCTGCTGGGAGAGCTTAGCTCTGCCAGTTATGACAACACGATATCCGTGGGCCAGATGAAGGTGGAGACAGGCCAGTCTCTTGCGGCGGAATTTAAAAATTACGCCACCAATTATTACGCTACAGGCAATACAGAGATTGACCTGGAAGGAACCCTTCAGAATCTGAAAGAGAAGAAGAAGGCGCTGGATAAGGAAGCAAAAGAAGCCTTGGTCAGGAAGCAGCAGAAAAGAGAACTCATTGAGCAGGAGGCATCCTATGTCTGGCGGGATATCCACCGGCTGGAAGAAGAGCAGGATAGTATAAGGGAAGAACTGCTGCACAGGGAAGAGAAGGAGAAGCAGGAGGAGTCTTCCGGCAAAGGAGTCATAGACGAGCTGCGCCCATCCAAGTGGCGGATTCATCCGGTAGAGATCGGGCTTTTTATCATTTTCATTATCCTGGCGGTGATCCTGATCGCCAGGCCGTGGAACTACCTGGTTGCGATCGTCATCTTCCTTGCATGTGGATTATACGTGTGGAATCGCATGAAAGAGGGGAAAAAGAAGGAAAAGACTCCGCCGGAGATCATACTGGAGGCGATTACGCCGGAAGAAGAGAAGATTCCCATTGAAAGGCTTGTATGGGAAAAGAAACGCGTGGAAGAAGAACTGCAGGAGAAGCAGATACAATATGGAAACTTGAAAGACCAGCTGATGGACCTTGATGAAGTCAGCGAGGATTCCCAGTGGATTGACCGCAGGCGTGCTGCCATCCAGATGGCAACAGACCGGTTAAACGAACTTTCCGGAGGGCTTCAGATGCAGTTAAAAGAGGAATTAAACAGGAAGATCTCTGAGATTATATGCCGGATTACAGGCGGGAAGTATACAAGGCTCCTGGTGGAGGAAGACCTGCACATGAGCCTGTTATCGGAAGGGAAGAGGATTCCCATGGAACAGGCAAGCCGCGGAACAATAGAACAGATTTATTTTTCCCTGCGGATGACTGCCAGCAAAGTTCTGCAGGAAGAGGAGAATCCGGTTATACTGGATGATACCTTTGTCTATTACGATGACGAGCGGCTGAAGCATACGCTTGCGTGGCTTGCGGAGAATAAAAAGCAGGTCCTTATTTTCACCTGCCAGAAGCGGGAGATCCAACTGTTGGAAGAACTGGGATTGGATTATCACAAGGTCTGCCTGTAAAAGTCCTATGAAGATAAACGCACATAAAGGAACCGCCAAAGTAGATTGGATAGATTGCCATCTCTACTTTGGCGGTTTCTTTTGCGTAACTAGATTTCTTCGCCTCTTTTATATTTCTCCAGAACATTCTGGATACGCTCGTTGGGATTCAGAATGCTGCTGATGGAACCGTCATGGTTCAGGGTATCAATCATCAGCGCGATGTATTTGCTCATCTCGCAGCTGATATAGTATGGACGTTCCAGAAGTTCCGGCGTCTGATAGATCAGGTTAGTGGTCAGAATGGCATCGATCAGGCCATCTTCGTAGGCTTTGTCAAACTTCTCGAGGCCATTGGTGAACAAGCCGAAGGTAGCTGCAGCAAAAATCCGCCTTGCCTTGCGCTGCTTTAATTGTCGCGCTACATCCAGGATACTGTCACCGGAAGAGATCATGTCATCCAGGATAATGACATCCTTTCCCTCCACAGAAGAGCCCAGGAATTCATGGGCAACAATCGGATTGCGTCCATTGACGATCTTCGTATAGTCGCGCCGTTTGTAGAACATACCCATATCCAGATTCAGCATGTTGGCCAGATAGATCGCGCGCTCGGTGGCCCCCTCGTCCGGGCTGATCGCCATCATGTGGTCGCAGTCGATCTGCAGATCCTTGAAGTTGCGAAGAAGCCCTTTGATAAACTGGTATGTGGGGCGAACCGTCTCGAAGCCATTCAGAGGGATGGCATTCTGCACCCTTGGATCATGGGCGTCAAAAGTAATGATATTGTCTACGCCCATTCGCACCAGTTCCTGAAGTGCCAGGGCGCAGTCCAGGGATTCCCGGCTGCTTCTCTTGTGCTGGCGGCTTTCATACAAGAACGGCATGATCACGTTGAGGCGGCGGGCCTTTCCGCCGATAGCTGCGATGACACGCTTCAGATTCTGATAATGATCGTCCGGGGACATGTGATTCTCATGTCCTGTCAGCGAGTAAGTCAGGCTGTAATTGCAGACGTCTACCATCAGATAGATATCCATTCCCCTGACAGAGTCATTGATAATGCCTTTGGCTTCACCGGAGCCAAAACGGGGGACTTTTGCATCTATTAGAAATGTATCCCGTTCATAACCGTGGAAAACGATGTCATCCTTGTGAGCATGTCCATCCTCTTTCCTCCATTTGACGAGGTAATTATTTACCTTGTCTCCCATTTCTTTACATCCGTCAAGGGCAATGATTCCAAGCGCTCCTACAGGAATGTTGTCAAGATTACGATCGTTACGGCGTAACATCTTTTGTACCTCCCAGGTTTAATAATTTTTTTTGGATACGGATATCATCTCCGGTAAGGCGCAGAATCGTATAGTTACTGCTGATCCGGGAGAAAGTCCGCTCCGAATAGATAGATTTTATGTCTTCCAATGCAAGATTGGTAGATATAATGGTTGATTTCTGCCTTAAAATACGCTCATTGAGGCAGATAAACAACTGCGATACCGTAAAAGAATTTGGAAGTTCCGTGCCCAGGTCATCTATGATCAGAAGGTCGCAGTCATAGATGTGCTCGCAGGCGTCGGAGTCCTTTGTATCTTTTCTGCCAAATGCGCTCTCGGCAAATATATCAAAGAGCTGTGTCGCAGTAAAATATATAACAGAAAATGATGCATCGATCAACTCTTTGGCAATACAATGAGAGAGGAAAGTCTTTCCTACCCCCGTATCTCCATATAATAGTATGTTTTGAAACTCTGTGGAAAATGTATCTATGAATTCATGACAGGCTTTCAGCGCGGTCTGTATGGCTTCCAGCGAGGATCTTCCGGTCAGAGGATCAATATGGTTGCTGGAATAAAACCCCAGAGAACAGGTAGAAAAGTTCTCTTTGCCTAATATTTCCTGTAGATTTGACTGCGTGTACAAAAGATCCACGATGGCTTTCTTAAAACAGTGGCATTTTTTCGTGCCGATATATCCGGTATCCTTACAGTCCGGGCAGGTATAATGAAGTTCCAGGTAATCCTTTGGCAGTCCATGAGATTCAAGCAGCTGGGATTTGCGTTGGGACAGGCTGCGGACATCTTCCTTCAGAGAAGAAAGTGCCCCCTGATTGCCGTCCAGAAGGCTGCGGGCCTTTTCTACGCTTAAGGAGGAGATAGAATGATCCAATTCTTCCAGGGCCGGAATCAGGGAATATGCTTTTTCATAGCGTCTCCTTAACTGGTATTCATTATCCAGTTGTCTTTGTTCGTAAGTACGCATCAACTGATCGTACTGGGAATTGGAAAGTGCCATATTATGGTAGATCTCCTTATATTATTGTGCTTACTGCTGAACCAGCTTGCGCTCCAGGTCGTCCATATCATAGGAACGGCCGTCGAAATTGTTGAATTTATTATTCTTTGTATTGATGGCAGGCTTGGCAGCCTGTTTTTTCTTGCGTTCTTTTTCTCTCAGGTAATCAGCGTCCAGGGCTTCGATATCCTTCAGATAATGGACATTCTTGCCAAGCCAGTTTTTGAGGATGGTATCCGTATACTCAAAATTTGGCTGATGGATGGTGTTCATAGTACGGTTGCATGCTTCCAATATGATGTCCAGCGCGAAGCCATACTCCTCATTCCATTTGCGGATATAAGCAATCTCGGAAGTGGCGGGAGCCCGTCCCTTGATTCCGTAAGCGTTTAATATGGAATAGCAGTTCTTGTTATATAAGATCGTGCTGGACTTGGCTGCCTCCACGGTAGTAATCTTCTGGTCATCCCAGGAGAGGGCTACCTTCTGGATGTAATGCATGCTTTTATGCCCGTTCTCGACACAGTATTCGATGAGATACTCGATCAATTCCGCCGACATGTGCAGCGTATCGTAAAAATATGTAATGGTGTCAATATCCATGGAAGACAGCGTCTTTCCAAGGTATTGCTCTGCTACAAAAAGCAGTTCCTTGAATTCCTTGCGTTCCTTCCTGCTGCGGTACTGCTGAATGTTAGGCACGGACGCGGAGTCATCCTGTACATCCTGCAGAGGCGAGGAGTCAGCCGTTATCTCGTCGGAGGCGGCGTTCTTCCTATAAGAAGCAGGGGCGGATTCGGAGGCGGGGAGTTCTTCGAAATCCTCGCAGTAGTCCAGCAGTCTCTGCTTTTTCCAGTAATTCAGCGCGCGAACCACATCCTTTTCCGTGCATTCCAGCTTATCTGCAATCTCTGAAACGGACAGCATCCCGGAAGGCTCATTCATGTGGCGCAGCAGAAGAAGATATACCTTTACATATTCTCCGTTTGCCTTGACCATATGATGGTCAATAAATTCATTCTCAAGCACAGTGGTATTGCCCTGCGCATAGTTGGTAAGTGTTAGTTTCTTCATAATTCTTACGCCAGTCCTCCTTGTCAGTTCGTTTCTCGTGTATGAGTTATTATAGCACCAGAAGGACAGGCGCAAAAGAAATTTCTAAGCCAAAATCCATGTTTTTTGTGGATAAAAATCTGTGGAAAATGTGGATAACTACCGCTTTAAAAGTTCTTCGCCAATGTTTACAACATCTCCGGCGCCCATAGTTATCAACAAGTCTCCTTTTTGACACTTTTCTACACAAAAATCCTGGATGTCTTCGAAAGAAGAGAAGTAATAGGCATCGCATCCCTTTTCCTTCAGCGCATCCGCGATATCCTTGGAAGAGATTCCCAGGGTATCGGTCTCCCTCGCCGCATAAATGTCTGAAAGCACCACGTGGTCGGCATGGGCCAGGGCCTCCACGAATTCATGGAACAAAGCCTTGGTCCTGGTGTAGGTGTGGGGCTGGAAAACGCACCAGAGTTCCCGGTGGGGATAGTACTTGGCTGCAGTCAGAGTGGCGTTTATTTCCGTTGGATGATGGGCATAGTCGTCGATGATGGTAACGCCATCCATCTCGCCCTTGTATTCAAATCTCCGGTTAGTTCCAGTAAATTCCTTAAGCCCCTTTTTCATCTTATCAAGGGATACTCCAAGAAGGTCGGAGACGGCGATGGCAGCCAATGCGTTGGATACATTGTGGTCGCCATTGACGGACAGAGATATCCGATCAACGAAGACGCCAGCTTTTACCAGGTCAAAAGAAGCCTCCCCTAGTTTATTATGGGAGATGTTTGTTGCGCTGTAATCCATGGAACTGTCATCTCCGTATTTTATGATACGGCAGTCAAGTCCTTTGGTAATACAGTCCAGTTTGTCGATATTTCCATTGATGATCAAAGTTCCGTCCTTTGGAAGAAGCTTCGCAAACTTGTGGAAAGAACTGCGGATATCGTCCAGATCCTTGAAGAAATCCAGATGATCCTCGTCAATATTGAGAATAACGCTTATCTTTGGAAAGAAATGAAGGAAACTGTTGGTGTATTCGCAGGCTTCCGTAACGAACAGCTCCGATTTCCCCACCTTTATATTCCCTCCGATCGCCTTGAGGATGCCTCCTACGGAAATCGTTGGATCCATTTCGCCGGCCAGCAGGATATGCGAGAGCATGGATGTAGTGGTAGTCTTGCCGTGAGTGCCTGAGATGGCGATGGGAACATCGTAATTTGTCATCAGCTGTCCCAGAAGTTCCGCCCGGCTAAGCATAGGCAGCCCCTTTTTAAGAGCCTGGGCGTATTCCTCGTTGTCTTCATGGATGGCAGCGGTATACACGACCACATCAATTCCTTCAATAATATTGGACGCTTTCTGGCCATAGAAGATGGTGGCGCCCTGCTGCTTAAGATGACTGGTCAGGGCTGATTCCTTGTTGTCAGAGCCGGATATGGCAAAGCCCTCTTTCAGCAGAATCTCTGCCAGGCCGCTCATGCTTATGCCGCCGATTCCGATAAAGTGCACGTGTACAGGTTGCTCAAAATTGATTTTATACATAAAATACCTTCCTCTTCCATATGTTCTGTTTCCGTTAAAAATGTAGTCATAAATATATATATCTTTCCATATTATTATATACATATATGGAAAAAAAACCAAGCCGTAACTTTTTGTGATATTTTAATAAAAAGTTCACGAAAAGTTCATTTTATTTGTAAAATTTGTTCACTCAAAATCAAAACTATGGTATAATGTGAACTATAAGAATTACTGAGAAGGGGTGATGACATGATCAAGAAAGAGATGATTGCAATGTTGCTGGCAGGAGGCCAGGGAAGCAGATTGGGAGTCCTAACAGCCAAGGTAGCTAAGCCAGCCGTTGCTTTTGGAGGTAAATATAGAATTATTGACTTCCCACTCAGCAACTGCATTAACTCAGGAATTGATACTGTGGGAGTGCTAACGCAATATCAGCCATTACGATTAAATACGCATATAGGAATTGGCATTCCATGGGATCTGGATCGTAATATCGGAGGCGTAACAATTCTGCCGCCTTATGAGAAGAGTAACAGCAGCGAATGGTATACTGGTACTGCCAATGCCATATACCAGAACTTGGATTATATGGAGACATTTAATCCGGATTATGTATTAATTCTTTCCGGAGACCATATCTATAAGATGGATTATGAAGTCATGCTCGACTATCATAAAGAGAACAATGCAGATGTAACAATTGCAGCAATGCCGGTGCCGATCGAAGAAGCCGGCAGATTCGGCATCGTAATTACAGATGAAGACGGACGGATTACCGAATTCCAGGAGAAGCCTCCGCAGCCAAAGAGCAATCTGGCTTCTATGGGCATCTATATTTTCAGCTGGCCGGCACTGAAGGAAGCGCTTGTGGCATTGAAGGACGAGCCGGGGTGCGACTTTGGAAAGCATATCATTCCATATTGCCATGAGAAGAATGAGAGATTATTTGCTTATGAGTATAATGGATATTGGAAAGATGTAGGGACGCTTGGCTCTTATTGGGAAGCCAATATGGAACTGATTGATATTATTCCGGAGTTCAACCTGTATGAAGAGTTCTGGAAGATATATACCAACAGCGATATTATCCCTCCGCAGTATATTTCAGGACAATCTGTGATTGAAAGAAGCATTATCGGCGACGGATCGGAAGTGTATGGGGAAGTACATAACTGCGTAATTGGTTCCGGTGTGACGATTGGGGAAGGCACGGTAGTCAGGGACTCTATTATTATGAAAGACGTAAGCATTGGCAAGGGCTGCGTAATCGACAAGTCGATCATTGCGGAAAACTGCGAGATTGGGGACAATGTAACATTTGGAATTGGCAGCGATGTGCCGAACAAGCTTAAGCCGGCAGTCTATTCCTTCGGCCTTGTAACGGTCGGCGAGAACTCCGTCATACCGGGCCAGGTGCAGATTGGCAAGAACACTGCCATCAGTGGCGTTACATCCAAAGAAGACTATCCGAATGGAGTACTGGAAAGCGGAGAGACATTGATAAAGGCAGGTGAGCGAGCATGAGAGCAGTAGGTATTATTTTAGCAGGTGGAAACAGTAATAAGATGCGTGAATTGACACATAAGAGAGCAGTGGCGGCAATGCCGATAGCCGGAAGTTACAGGGCGATTGATTTTGCGCTCAGCAACATGTCTAATTCACATATACAGAAGGTGGCAGTGCTGACCCAATACAATGCCCGTTCATTGAATGAACATCTGAATTCCTCCAAATGGTGGGATTTTGGAAGAAAGCAAGGCGGCTTGTATGTGTTCACTCCTACGATCACGGCAGATAACGGATACTGGTACAGAGGAACGGCAGATGCGATCTACCAGAATCTGGAATTCCTTAAGAGATGCCATGAGCCATATGTGATCATTACATCCGGCGATGCGGTATATAAGATGGATTATAATAAGGTGCTTGAGTACCATATTGCCAAGAAGGCCGATATTACGGTGGTTTGCAAGGAACTGGAGCCTGGCGGGGATGCCAGCCGCTTCGGAACGCTTAAGATGAACGAATCTATGCGTGTTGAAGAGTTTGAAGAAAAGCCGATGGTTGCCAATTCAAACACGATTTCTACGGGAATCTATGTAATCAGAAGAAGACAGCTGATTGATCTGATTGAATCCTGCGCAGAGGAAGACAGGCACGATTTTGTAACCGATATCCTGATCAGATATAAGAATCTGAAAAAGATATATGGTTATAAGATAAAAGATTACTGGAGCAACATATCAACGGTGGACGCTTATTATCGGACCAACATGGATTTCTTGAAGCCGGAAGTAAGAAATTACTTCTTCAAGCAGCATCCGGATGTCTACTCTAAGGTAAGTGACCTGCCGCCGGCAAAATACAATCCCGGCGCAGTGGTTAAGAACAGCCTGGTAGCGAGTGGAAGCATTATCAATGGTACGGTAGAGAATTCTATCCTCTTTAAGAAGACGTTTGTCGGTAATAACTGTGTTATTAAGAATTCAATCATTCTGAACGACGTCTATCTCGGGGACAATACATACATCGAGAATTGTATTGTAGAAAGTCGTGACACGATTAGAGCCAATACACGTCATGTTGGGGAAAATGGTGTGAAAGTAGTTGTGGAAAAGAACGAGAGGTATGCACTATAGTGCAGCGGCTTGTAAAGAAAGGGGCTAGAGGAAAATGCAAATCACGGATGTACGCGTGCGTAAAGTGGCAAAAGAGGGAAAGTTAAAGGCGGTAGTATCAATTACTATGGATGAGGAATTCGTAGTACATGACATCAAGGTCATTGAGGGTGAAAAAGGACTCTTTATTGCTATGCCGAGTAAAAAAGCATTAGACGGGGAATATCGAGACATTGCGCATCCAATTAATTCAGTGACCAGAGAGCGTATACAGAGTATTATTCTTGAGAGATACGAAGAAGCGTTGAATGAAGAGGAAGAATAAGAAATATTAAGATGGACAGGGTATGCATAAAGAATGCATGCCCTGTTTGATTTGCGGCGACCGAAAAAGTATCTAGCCTAACAAATGAAACGTCATGTTTTTATGTGTTTTGGGATGTAAGAATTCCAGCCGGTAGGCGCACAGGCAGATGTTCTGCCAGCCTTCGTCCTTATGCACATTTGGGTTATACTTGGTATCGCCTGCGATGGGGCAGCCCATGTGGGACAGCTGCACGCGAATCTGATGATGGCGGCCTGTATCCAGCCTGATATCCAGTTCTGTCCGTGGCGCATCATCGTCTTTGGATTGGTCAAAGAGGAAAGGCCCCTGTTCTACAACGGTATAATGAAGACGGGCAAGCTTGGCTCCTGCCGTGCCGGAAACGCAGACACGGGAAGTGTTGGTGCGCCCATCCTTTATGAGATAGTCCTCCAGCGTGCCTTCTTTCTGAGAGGGATGGCCATCCGCCAAAGCACGGTAATATTTTCCAAAGCCATGGCTTTGCAGCTGGCGGTTTAGTTCCTTTGCTGCAAAGGGCGTCTTGGCAAAAACCAGGATTCCTTTTACGGGCTGATCCAGGCGGTGGATGACCGCCAGGTATGGCTCGCCTTTTTCCGGGGCAGACTGACAGATATGATTCTTAATAAGACTTTCCATATCGGGCGTGCCTGCCCGCCTGCTCTGGGTTGGGACCCCGTGAGGTTTTATGCACACCAGTATGTGGGAATCCTCATATAAGATTTCTATGCGCTTGGTATTCATATGAATTCTCCTTGACTTTGCGACTTTTCACTCTTATCATTTAAACATAGTGGATTAAAATATGCAAATAAAAATAGGGGAAGGCAGAAAAATGGATTATTTACTATTGATTCTGGGATTTATATTATTGATCAAAGGAGCGGATTATTTTGTGGACGGCAGTTCCAGCGTGGCAAAGCTCTTGAAGGTGCCATCGATTATTATAGGGCTTACGGTAGTGGCATTTGGGACAAGCATGCCGGAACTGTCGGTCAGCGTGACAGCGGCCATCAAGGGAAATAATGATCTGGCGGTCAGCAACGTGCTGGGATCGAATATATTCAACCTGCTGGTGGTGCTTGGGTGCTGCGCGCTGGTGAATCCTGTCCGGGCCAAGTGGTCTTTGCTGAAAAAGGAATTCCCGTTTTCTATCTTTATAGCGGTGATTCTGCTGCTTCTGAATTCCGATTTCTCGATTACAAAGGTACTGAGCGGGGAAGGAAAATATGTTCTTGGCAGATGGGGCGGACTGCTTTTTCTTGCATTGTTTGCCGTGTTCCTGTATGCGACGGTCAAGACAGCGCTGCGTTCCAGGCACGAGGTGATGGAAGAAGAGGAAGATTATAAACTGCTTAGTCCGGCAAAAAGCGCGGGATACATCCTGGTGGGCCTGGCTGGCATTATCTGGGGAGGCGATCTGGTTGTGGACAGCGCAAGCAGCATTGCGGTATCCTTTGGGCTGAGCCAGACATTCATCGGACTGACGATCGTGGCCCTTGGAACATCCCTGCCGGAACTGGTGACATCCGTAGTTGCAGCCGGAAAAGGCGAGAATGACCTTGCGGTGGGCAATGTGGTAGGCTCCAATATTTTTAATATTCTGCTGATACTGGGAGTATCGGCTGCGATAACGCCGATTGTGCTGGATATTACAGCGGTCTACGACACGATGATTCTGATCATGGCAAGCATTATCGTATATGTGGCGGCCATCAGCAAGCGTGAAATACACAGAAAAGAAGGCGTGCTGTTTCTGGTCGCGTATCTGGCATTTTTTATCTATGTGCTGCTTCGATAGGGCAGGCTTTTGGCGGATTTCGTAATATTTTGGGTTGACAAATGAGTGGCAATAGATTAAAATTACGTTTAATTCAATATCATTTGGCAATGAAGAGGATTAGTACATGTAAGCGAGCCTCAGAGAGGGGATCATCTGGTGCAAGATTTCCGCTTAGAACTGCATGGAACCCGCCTTGGAGCCACTGCATGAAAGTGCAGCGTCCTGCCAGCGTTAATGGTTAATGAGAGAACTGCGAAAGGGTCGCAGTTAACTAGGGTGGTACCGCCGAGCTTTTCGGTCCCTTTTTAGGGAGCGAAAAGCCCGGCGTTTTTTGTCTGCGGCAATCAAGTTCCCGCCAGTAATTAAAGTGGGGCAAGGGCCCTGCGAGAGAAGAAAAGGAGAAGAGAAACATGGCAAAGGAAAAGAAATTAGTTGAAAGCATCACGCCACGTGATGAGGATTTCGCGCAATGGTACACAGATGTCGTACGCGAGGCCGAACTGTGCGATTATTCAAGCGTAAAGGGATGCCTGAACTACCTGCCTAATGGCTACGCAATCTGGGAACTGATCCAGGCGGATCTTGACAAGCGTTTTAAAGAGACCGGGGTAGAGAACGTATACCTCCCAACTTTGATTCCAGAGAGCCTTTTGGAAAAAGAAGCGGATCATATCGAAGGATTCGCTCCGGAAGTAGCATGGGTAACACATGGCGGTATGGAAAGGTTACAGGAAAGATTATGCATCCGTCCTACATCAGAGACGCTGTTCTGTGATTTATGGGCAAAGACGGTTCAGTCATATAGAGATCTTCCAAAGGTATGGAATCAGTGGAATACCGTACTGCGCTGGGAGAAGACAACAAGACCTTTCCTCCGTTCAAGAGAATTCTTATGGCAGGAAGGCCATACAATCCATGCAACATATGAAGAGGCGGAGGAACGCACGATCCAGATGCTTCATGTATATGAGGACTGCTACAAGGAGACGCTTGCGATACCATTCGTATCCGGAAGAAAGGCAGAGCATGAGAAGTTTGCCGGAGCACAGGATACGTACACCATTGAAGCGCTGATGCATGACGGAAAAGCGTTGCAGTCCGCAACCAGCCATTTCTTCGGAAGCGGATTCCCGGATGCGTTCGGAATCAAGTATGTGGATAAGAACAACCAGCTTCAGAGCGTATATGAGACATCCTGTGGATGGTCTACAAGAAGTATCGGCGCCCTTATCATGGTTCATGGCGATGACAGCGGACTGGTGCTTCCGCCTCATGTGGCTCCTGTAGAATGCCGGATCATCCCGATCGCACAGCACAAAGAAGGCGTGCTGGACAGATCTTTCGCACTGCTGGATGAACTTAAGAAGGCCGGATACAGAGTGAAGATCGATGACTCTGATAAGAGTACAGGATGGAAATTCTCTGAGCAGGAGATGCTTGGAATTCCTACTCGTATCGAGATCGGACCTAAGGACATTGAGAAGAATCAGGTGGTCGTTGTCCGCCGTGATAACCGTGAAAAGATCGTCGTATCCCTGGATGAGATTGCAGTGAAACTGCGCGACATCTTAGAGCAGGAGCAGCAGGATATGTATGACAGGGCGAATGAGTTCCTTCAGAGCCACATTGATACTGCTACAACCATGGATGAAATGGTTGAGAAGTTCAAGGCTAACCGTGGTTTTGTCAAGGCCTGTTGGTGTGGAGATCCGGAATGCGAAGGCGAAGTGAAGTACGCCACAGGCGGAGCGGCAACCAGATGTCTGATAGAAGATGAGGAAATGATTTCCGATAAATGTATCTGGTGTGGAAAGCCAGCCAAGCATATGGCATACTGGGGCAAATCCTACTAGGAAATAGAGTGCTTAGAATATCGGGAACTGCTGTACCAAGATTGAAAAATCCTTGGTATGGCAGTTCTTTTTTTCTTTGAACAGTCTTGGAATGTCATAGATTTGTTAATTCAGGAGGAAATGTGATATGATAGGATAAGTTAGTTTATTTGGAGGATATCGCTGTGGAAGATAGAACTATACAATTGCCTGAAAAAGTAGGCAGAATTATCGGAACGCTTCAGGAACATGGGTATGAGGCGTATGCAGTAGGCGGATGCATCCGGGATTCTATCCTGGGAAGGGAGCCGGAGGATTGGGATATCACGACATCAGCCATGCCGGAAGAAACAAAGGCTTTGTTCGATAAGACGTTTGATACCGGCATCCAGCATGGAACGATTACGGTACTCCTGGAAAAAGAAGGATTTGAAGTGACAACATATCGGATCGACGGGAAATATGAGGACAGCAGGCATCCAAAGGAAGTTACCTTTACGCGCAATCTCCGGGAAGATCTGCTTCGGAGGGATTTTACCATCAACGCGATGGCATATAATGAAACGGATGGCCTGGTTGATATATTTGGAGGGCTTGAAGATCTGGAAGCAGGGATGATACGCTGCGTTGGCACCGCGAAGGAACGATTCAAAGAAGACGCGCTTAGAATCCTGCGGGGAGTGCGCTTCGCGGCCCAGCTGGGATTCGATATAGAGGAGGACACTCGGCAGGGGATGAAAGAACTGGCCTGGACGCTTCAGAATATCAGTGCGGAGAGAATACAGGTGGAATTAGTAAAAATGATTACATCAAAGCGTCCGGAAATGCTGCGTGAGGCATATGAATTAGGAATGACGCGGATAGTTCTTCCGGAATTCGACCAGCTGATGACGACTGGCCAGGAGACGCCGCACCATATGTATAGTGTGGGCGAGCATACGCTGCATGCCATGAAGAATATCCGCGCAGATAAGATCCTAAGGCTTGCCATGCTGTTGCATGATATGGGTAAGCCGGCGTTGAAGACGGTGGATGAAGCAGGAGTCGCCCATTTTAAGAAGCATGCCCTGGAGAGCGAGAGAATTGCCGAGAATGTGCTAAGAAGGCTGAAATTCGACAATGATACGATACGCAAAGTGACAAGGCTGGTCCGCTGCCATGATCTTCGCATGCCTGCCACGGCAAAAAGCGTGCGCAGGGCCATGAACCAGATCGGGGAAGAACTATTCCCATATTACATGGAAGTACGCCGCGCGGACGTGCTGGCCCAGAGTATGTATCAGAGGGAGGAAAAGATCGAGAATCTGGATCAGATAGAAGAATTATACCACCAGATCGTGGAAGATGGCGACTGCGTATCTTTAAAGGATCTGGCGGTGACCGGCCGGGATCTGATCGCCTCAGGCATGAAGCCGGGCAAGAAAATCGGCGAGAAACTGGAGGAATTGCTGAAACTGGTCATAGAGGATCCGAAATTAAATACAAAGGAAGAACTGCTGAAACGGCTGAATTAAAGAAAATCCCCTGCCCTTAATCATATTTTCTCTTTTCCTGACATACGTTAGAGAGAATATGTAAAATAGAGTGCAGGGGATTAGTATGCAGGAATATGAACTAGGTGTTTTAGAGCAGTATAATATAGAAGTCATCAGCACCCGTAAAACCAGGGGTGCTATTTTATGCGACACGGATCAGGGGCTGCTTTTGCTGAAAGAAGTGAGGGTGTCTGAGAAACGTATCCCTGCGCTGTTCGAATTGTATGAATATCTTTATAGCCAGGGATATGGAAGAATAGACAGGATCATATTGACCAGGGAAGGAGAATGCCTTTCTGCGCTGGAAGACGGCAGCAGATATATGCTGAAGTCCTGGTTCAAGGGCCGGGAGTGCGATGTAAAGAAACCGGCAGAACTGCTTGCGGCGTCCGGCAACCTGGCGAAACTTCATATATTGATGTGCCATGAGCTGGGGAGCAATGTGACGGCGGGCGCCCATCTGAAAGATGAGTATCTGCGCCATAACAGGGAATTAAAAAAGGTGCGTAAGTTCATGAGGGGTATTGCGCCCAAAGGAGAATTTGAATTCGCGTTTCTGAAACATTTTGACCAGATCTACCAGTGGGCGGACGCGGCGATAGCGGAACTGGAGAATTCGGACTATGAGAGCCTCTACCAGGACAGCGTGAAGAACTGCTGTATGACCCACGGCGAGTATAACTACCATAATATACTGATGGTGCAGGGGGATTATAATTACAAGAAAGAGCCTTACCGCATTGCCACCACTAACTTTGAGAAGTTTAAGAGGGATGTGCAGGTGGAGGACCTGTATTATTTCCTGCGCAAGGTAATGGAAAAACATGGATGGAAGGAACGGCTTGGGGATAATATGATCAATGCATATTCCGCGATCAGGCCGATTACGGATGCAGAGCTGGAATATCTTAAGGTACGCCTGATCTATCCGGAGAAGTTCTGGAAGATTGCCAATTCGTATTATCATTCAAATAAGGCGTGGATATCCATAAAAAGTATAGAGAAACTCAATACTTCCATTAAGCAGACAGAAGAAAAGAGGCGGTTTTTAGAGGACATATTTTCTTTTCATTTATAGTTTCCTGTTGTATAATAAAATCATTAAGGACAGGAGGTACGACTATGGAATATCGTGAAAAATTTGAGGGATGGCTAAGCAATCCATACTTTGATGAAAACACAAAGGATGAACTAAGAAGCATAGCGGAAGATGATAATGAGATCAAGGAGCGTTTCTACAAAGATCTAGAATTTGGAACTGCCGGACTAAGAGGAATCATCGGCGCAGGAACGAACCGCATGAACATCTATACAGTCAGAAAGGCAACCCAGGGGCTTGCCAACTATATCATGAAGAATGGCGGTCAGGCGAAAGGCGTGGCAATCGCGTATGATTCCCGGCGCATGTCCCCGGAGTTTGCAGATGAGGCTGCATTGTGCCTTGCTGCCAACGGGATCAAGGCGTATGTATTTGAATCTCTGCGCCCGACGCCTGAACTGTCTTACGCCGTTCGCACGCTTGGATGCATAGCCGGAATTAACATTACGGCCAGCCATAATCCGCCGGAGTATAATGGATACAAGGTATACTGGGAGGATGGCGCACAGATTACCCCTCCTCATGACAAAGGAATTATGGATGAGGTTGAGGCAGTTACGGATTATAATACGGTAAAGACCATGGGGCTTGAGGAAGCAAAGAAGGCCGGACTCTATGAAGTTATCGGGCAGGAAGTGGACGATGGCTACATTGCAAAACTTAAGAAACAGGTGATACATCAAGACTCCATTGATGCGGTAGGAAAGGAACTGAAGATCGTCTACAGTCCTCTTCACGGTACCGGAAATATTCCGGCAAGGCGCATTCTTAAGGAATTGGGGTTTGAAAATGTATATGTAGTAAAGGAACAGGAACTGCCGGACGGAGAATTCCCCACCGTTTCCTATCCGAATCCAGAGGCCAAGGAAGCCTTTGAACTTGGGCTTGCGCTTGCAAAAGAGGTGGATGCCGACTTGGTGCTGGCTACGGATCCGGATGCCGACCGACTTGGAGTGTATGTAAAAGATGCCAAGTCAGGAGAGTACAAGGTACTTACCGGCAATATGTCCGGTTGCCTGCTTGCAGACTATGAGATCGGCCAGCGCAAGGAAGTCAGCGGCCTTCCGGACGACGGCTATCTCATTAAGACCATTGTAACCTCCAATCTGGCGGATGCCATAGCCAAGGGCTATGATATCGGACTCATCGAGGTCCTGACCGGCTTTAAGTATATCGGACAGCAGATCCTCGGATTCGAGACTACGGGGAAAGGGACATATCTCTTTGGCTTTGAAGAAAGTTATGGCTGCCTGATCGGAACCTACGCAAGGGACAAGGATGCGATCGTAGCGACAATGGCTCTGTGCGAGGCTGCAGCCTATTATAAGACGAAGGGTAAGACCCTGTGGGACGCTATGGTGGACATGTATGACAAGTATGGCTACTATAAGGATGATATCCAGTCTATCACGCTAAAAGGAATCGAAGGCCTTCAGAAGATCCAGGAAATCTTAGAGACTCTGCGCAAGAACCCGCCGCTGGAAGTAGGCGGATACAAGGTGCTGAAGGTAAGAGACTATCAGGCTGATACGATCAAAGACGTGGCTACAGGCGATGTGGCACAGACCGGGCTTCCAACATCCAACGTCTTGTATTATGATCTGACGGATGACGCGTGGCTGTGCGTAAGACCATCCGGTACGGAGCCTAAAGTAAAATTTTATTATGGAATCAAGGGAAGTTCCCTTAAGGATGCGGATGAAAAATCAAGCAAGCTTGGAGAAGAAGTTTTATCCATGATCAACACCATGATGTAAGTCAGGGAAAAAGTGGGAAAACCCTGAAAATACGGGAAAAACTGAGAAATCACCTTGACAAATACAGGGAAAACAGGTATAACAGTAACTAAAGGCATGCCATATGAGCGTATGGGGAGCCGAATAATTTGTAGAATTGAAAATAAGGGATTCTATACGTAAACAAGAGGAGGAAATTATCCATGAACAAAACAGAATTAGTAGCAGCAATTGCTGACCAGGCAGAATTATCTAAAAAAGATTCTGAAAAAGCTTTAAAGGCTTTTATTGATGTTGTAACAGATGAACTGAAAAAAGATCATAAGGTACAGTTAGTCGGCTTTGGCACTTTCGAAGTAAGCAAGAGAGCAGCAAGAGAAGGAAGAAATCCTCAGACAGGAAAAACCATGAAGATTGAAGCATGCAAGGCTCCAAAATTCAAGGCTGGAAAAGCATTGAAAGACGCTGTTAACGCATAATTCGGCGAACGGATAAGTTTTATAAAAGTATAGGAATAGAGAGCGCCTTACGCTCTCTATTTTTATGTCTGGAAGGAGGATGTTATGAGACTGGACAAGTTTTTAAAGGTTTCCCGCCTGATCAAGAGGAGGACCGTGGCAAACGAGGCCTGCGATGCAGGAAGAGTGACCGTCAATGGAAGCGTGGCAAAGGCTTCCGTGAAGGTAAAGCCAGGAGACATTATTGAGATTCGATTCGGAATGAAGACGGTGAAGGTGGAAGTGCTGGATATACAAGAGACCACAAAAAAGGAAGAAGCCAAAGATCTATTCAAATATCTGTAATAAATGGAAACAACCCTTCATAAGATAATTAAGAAAGGTTGTGATGCGCATGGAAGAAAGAACCGTACAAAAAAACCATAAACTGGTGATCAATAACCGGAAAACCAGCCTTGTTACAGGCGTTATAGATGTGCTGTCCTTTGACCTGAATGAGATTCTGCTGGAGACGGAGCAGGGGATGATGATGGTGAAGGGGACAGATCTGCATGTCAACCGCCTGAGTCTGGAAAAAGGGGAAGTAGACCTGTCAGGAAATATTGACAGCGTGGCTTATTCGGATGTCCAGGCGCATGGCAAGCAGCAGGAGAACATATTCTCGAAATTATTCAGGTGATTGTATGCCGGGACTGAAAGAAGAATTAATGGTGTTTGTGATGGCGGTAATATCCGGCGCCATCGTGCGGCTGGCCTACCGCTGTATCGCTTGCTTTCGGAATATCATAAGGCATAATCTCGTAGCTATAGGGATAGAAGACCTTATTTTCTGGATAGGCTCTGCCATCTATATCTTTGTGCAGATTTACCATACAAGTGATGGTAGTATAAGGTGGCATTTTGCACTAGGTGTTGTGCTGGGGGCAGTTTTGATGACGGTTTTTTTAGGGCGGCTGGAAAAAGTGTACAAAAAAATCTACACGCGTAAGAAGAAGGATTTTCCCCAAAAGTCTTGATTAAAAGAAGGAAAAAAGTTAATATATTATTATTAATTGGGTGAGTATAGTCGGCAGGGGTGCCGACGTAAGGGTGAGTAATTATATGAATGGAATTAAACAAAAGAGCCATAGAAGGCGGCAGAAAAAACGCATACAGCGACACAAGAGAAGCGTGCTGGCGGTCAGCACCGTAATTCTTCTGTTGATAGTGGTGGTATCCGCAAGCAGCATGACGCTCCGTGCAAGGGATAAGTCCTATCAGGCACAGGAGATGGAACTGAAGGAGCAGATAAAGGAAGAGACGGCACGCAAAGCAGAGATCAAGGATCTTGAGAAGTACGTGGGAACAGATGAATATGTAGAAGATGTTGCCAAAGACAAACTGGGTCTGGTACATGAGAATGAGATTATATTTAAGGCAAAATAATAAACAGATGATAAGCTTTAGGAAGTAGGTTTCCTAAAGCTTTTTCTTTGTCTGGGAGAAATTTGTCTAATAACCATTGAAAGGGGAGCAAAGAATGGCGGAGGTAAAAGAGAAAGAGACTTTTGTGAATCCTTATGTCATACAGATGGACAAGTTCGCGGATTCACTGATGCATCTGTCAAAGACATTTCTGACATTGGAGGATTATAAGGGGACCTTTACCAAGGATGAGATCGAGGAGATGTTCCTGAAGATTACGGACAAGGTCTGCGAGAACTGTGAAAAGAAAGAATGGTGCTTGGGAGAAAACCGGGTCCATACTTATCAGATGTTGTATGAGATTCTATGCGCGGTGGAAGAATATGGAGCGGAACTGAATATTGAATTGAAGCGGAAACTACAGAAGAAATGCATCATGGCTCCCAGATTTTTAAGGGAGACGCTGGAAGTGTTCGAAAATGCGAAGCAGATATTGATGTGGAACAACAAGATTGTTCAGAATCGGGAAGGATATGCCGTGCAGCTGAATAGTTTTGCGAAGATGATCCAGTATACCACCAGGGAATTGGATGCGGGCATATTCGAAGATGAGCATCTTGAGAAACGGTTGAAGAATCAGCTAAAGAAATGCGGGGTAAGAATGCTGTCCGCAGTGTTCTATATGACGCCTCAGGGAAAGTATGAGATCCATCTGACGGTGAAGGCTATGAAGGGGCAGCTGATAGCCACCAAGGAGTTTGCGGCGTTGGTCGGAAACTGCGTGGGAAGAGTCATGATGCCGGAACAAGGAGAACGGCCCATTATAGGGGAAGAGTACTGCACGGTTGCGTGCGTGGAGGGCGCCAGATACCATACCTTGCAGGGCGTGGCGAAGATCGGGAAAGGGTGCGAGAAGATCTCCGGGGATACGTTCCTGATGACGGACCTTCCGGGCGGCAAGAAAGGCATCGCCTTATCGGATGGAATGGGGTCGGGCGAAGAGGCTTTTCGGGAAAGCACGATGGTGGTAGAGATGCTGGAGGAATTGCTGGAAGCAGGGTTCCCTGTAAAGACGGCCGTTCAGATGATGAATACGGCTCTGGTGATCGGCAGGGAAGAAGTGCGTTTTTCCACGATAGACGTCAGCCTGTTTGATTTGTACAGCGGCACCTGCGAATTTGTAAAGGCCGGGGCATCAACCACATTTATCAAAAGGAAGGACGCGGTTGAGAAGATCTGTTCTACGACGCTGCCAATCGGGGTCCTGCAGGATATTGAGATTGATATAGTGACAAAGAGCCTTGCGTCCGGGGACTATGTGATCATGGTGACGGATGGCATTATGGACGCGCTGCCTGTCGGAGAGCAGGATGCGCTGATGAGCACATTTATCCTGGATTCTAATATCGTGAATCCAAAAGAGATGGCGCACCATATCCTGGGACAAGTTCTGGAATGGACCGGGGAAGTCCCCCTGGATGATATGACGATATTGGTAGTGGGAATGTGGAAACTGTAAGGGAAACTTGCTTTTTACCGGGAAATTCTATATATTTAAAAGGAACAAACGAATTACTAACATAAGAAGGATTATGCTATGTATCATAAGGTAAAGGCGTATATAGAGAAGTACCATATGCTGGATGAAAAGGATAAGGTGATTGTAGGCGTATCAGGAGGGGCGGACTCCATATGCCTTCTTTTCATGCTTATCCAATTGAAAAAGGAAATGGGCCTGTCCGTAGAGGCGGTTCATGTACATCACGGGCTGAGAGAAAAGACCGCGGATGCGGATGCGGTCTATGTAAAAAAAGTATGCAAAGAGCTAGGAATCGGGCTTCGCTTATATTATGAAGATGTAAAATCCTTTGCTTTGCATAATAAGATGAGCGAAGAAGAGGCTGGCAGATATGTAAGAAGGCGGATTTTCAAGGAAGTCCTGCAGGAAGCGGGAGGGACTAAGATCGCCCTTGCCCATCATCAGAACGACAACGCGGAGACCCTGCTGTGGAATCTGTGCCGGGGATGCAGCCTGAAAGGAATGGGGGGGATTGCGCCTGTAGACGGCGTATTTATTCGCCCTCTTTTGTGTCTAAAACGGGAAGAGATTGAATCATATCTGGTGAATCGGGGAATATCTTATTGTACGGATGAAACCAATCTTGAGGATGGCCATACCAGAAACCGGATCCGCAACCATGTGATACCTTATCTGGAAGAGCAGGTAAATGAGAGGGCGGTTTCCCATATGTCGGAGACTATGGAACAGATGAGACAACTGTGGAAATATGTAGAGTCAGAAACTACGCGTTACGCTGCCAGATGTATAAAGGTGTCGAAAGACCAAACGCGGAGGGTGCTTCTTAAGGCGGAATTCATCCTTGTGCCCGAGGCGCTGCGCTCCTATGTGCTTCATGAATGTATATGCCAGGCGGCCGGGGGGCGCAAAGACATTGAGTCCGTCCATACAAAGATGTTGTCAGAACTGCTGGATAACCAAGTGGGACGCCAGGCAAGGCTCCCCTATGGAATCGTGGCAGTGCGGCGCTATGAGGGAATCGAGCTTCGCAGGGAAGGCGATGGACGTCCGAAAGACCAGAATCCGGAAGGGCTTATGAAGATGCGAACGCTGCCAAGAACGTCGGGGAAAGTAATATTTCCGGAAAACCCCTACACGAAATGGTTTGATTATGATATAATAAAAAATACTGTAAAAATCAGGCATAGGGAGCCGGGAGACTATATAACGATTGATAAAAACGGCAAAACCCAGAAACTGAAGCAGTATTTTATTAATGAAAAGATTCCACAGGAGGAAAGAGACCGGATCTGGCTTATCGCGGATGGGAAACATATCATGTGGATTGTAGGGTACAGGCAGAACCAGCAGTATCAGATCACAGAGAATACCAGAAGGATTCTGGAAATAGAATTTTGCGGAGGATGAAAAGATGGCAGAAACAGTTAGAGTATTGATTGAAGAGGATGAAGTCGCGAAGAGAATTGAGGAACTGGGTAAAAAGATCAGCAAGGATTATGCAGGAAAGCAGGTGCACCTGATCTGTGTCCTGAAGGGCGGAGTATTCTTTATGTGCGAGTTGGCAAAACGGATCAGCATACCGGTTTCCATGGACTTTATGAGTGTCAGCAGTTATGGAGACGGCACGTCGTCAAGCGGCGTGGTAAAGATTGCAAAAGACCTGGATGAGACGCTGGAAGGAAAAGACGTGCTGGTAGTTGAAGATATTATTGATTCCGGAAGGACGCTTTACTATCTGCTTGACATCCTGGCCAAGAGGCACCCAAGCAGCATGAGGCTGTGCACGCTTCTTGACAAGCCAGAGAGAAGAGTGCGCGACGTGAAGGTAGACTACGTGGGATTCGAGATACCGGATGAATTTGTCGTAGGCTATGGGCTTGACTATGCGCAAAAATATAGAAATCTACCATACATCGGGGTTGTAGAAGGTGTGGAGTAGAAAGGGGCTATAAAACATTGAATGACAAGAAGACCAGAGGGCTGAGCGGAGCCACGGTGCTGATATTCGTAGTGTTTCTGTTTGCAGCATTGTGGTTCACGAATCAGTTTGACCAAAAAGATAAAGAATTGACATGGAAGGAATTTGAGAAGCTTATCGTCAGCGATAATGTGGAGGCTGTTACCGTCAGCCAGAATAAAAATGTTCCGACAGGGCGGGTAGAGATCCAGGTTGATACAAAGAATGATGAAGATTCCGTAAGGTATCTGTATGTATCCGATGTCAATGAGATTCAGAATTACCTGAAGGAAAAGAAGATTGACTACGAGATGCCGGACGTGCCGCAGGACAGCTGGTTCGCAACGACGATCGTGCCGATGCTTCTGGTTCTGGGAGGAGTTCTGCTGATATTCCTGCTGATGAACCGACAGGGCGGAGGGGCCAACGCCAAGGCCATGAACTTTGGCAAGAGCCGCGCAAGGCTTAGCACAGATGTGGAAAGAAAGATCACATTCGGACAGGTGGCCGGCCTGAAAGAAGAAAAGGAAGAACTGGAAGAGATCGTGGACTTTTTAAAGGCCCCGAAAAAATACATCCAGGTAGGCGCGAGGATTCCGAAGGGAGTCCTTCTGGTAGGCCCTCCCGGTACCGGAAAGACCTTGCTTGCTAAAGCGGTTGCCGGAGAGGCCGGGGTTCCGTTCTTTACCATCTCAGGCTCTGACTTTGTAGAGATGTTTGTCGGAGTTGGCGCGTCCCGCGTAAGGGATCTGTTCGAAGAAGCGAAGAAGAATGCGCCATGCATTATTTTCATTGATGAGATTGATGCCGTGGCGAGACGCCGCGGGACGGGAATGGGCGGCGGACATGATGAGAGAGAGCAAACGCTGAACCAGCTGCTGGTAGAGATGGACGGCTTCGGCGTCAATGAAGGAATCATCGTAATGGCCGCTACCAACCGTGTAGATATCCTGGATCCTGCAATCCTGCGCCCCGGCCGCTTTGACAGGAAGGTTATGGTAGGCCGGCCGGATGTACAGGGACGGGAAGAGATCCTGAAAGTTCATGCGAAAGGGAAACCGCTTAGCGAGGATATTGACCTTAAGCAGATCGCGCAGACGACTGCCGGATTTACAGGAGCGGATCTTGAAAATCTCCTGAATGAGGCGGCAATCCTGGCAGCTAAGGAAAACAGGATATACCTGAAGCAGGAAGATATTAAGAGATCCTTCGTCAAAGTAGGGATCGGCGCCGAGAAAAAGAGCAGGATCATATCCGATAAAGAAAAGCGTATCACGGCATTCCATGAGGCAGGACATGCGATTCTCTTCCACGTGCTGCCGGATGTAGGGCCTGTATACAGTGTCTCCATTATTCCAACCGGCGGGGCGGGAGGCTATACGATGCCGCTTCCGGAAAATGATGAGATGTTCAATTCAAAGGGCAAGATGCTGCAGGACATTACGGTTGCCCTTGGCGGACGCGTGGCAGAAGAAGAAGTATTTGACGACATCACCACCGGGGCCTCCCAGGACATTAAGCAGGCGACGAGCCTGGCAAAATCCATGGTGACCAAGTTTGGAATGTCAGAGGCTCTTGGCCTGATTAGTTATGATGACGATAGCGATGAGGTGTTCATTGGGCGTGACCTGGCGCATACATCCAGAGGATACGGGGAAGGCGTGGCGACTGTCATTGACCAGGAAGTGAAAAGGATCATAGATGAATGCTATAGCAGAGCAAGACATATTATCAAGAAATACGATGATGTGCTTCACTCATGCGCAGAACTTTTGTTAGAAAAAGAGAAAATCTCTAGAGAAGAGTTTGAATCATTATTTACAGGGGAAGTATCTGAGGCATAAGGAAAGAATAATGAATTAGAGAGGGTTTGGTTGCATGAAGGAACAAGCTTTGTTTTGTGATGGAACTGCCAGTTATGTCAACCCGCCGCAGCCGGCGGAGAATGAAACAATAACGCTGCGCTTTCGCACGGCAAAAGATGATGTAGATCGGGTGCGTCTCATGACGGGCGTCGGCGGATATGATATGAAGAAGGAAAGCAGCAGCGGCGAATTCGACTACTATACGATCAACTGGCGTTTGAATGAGGAGCCTTTCCGGTATTGCTTTGAAATCCAGGATGGTGACGAGCTTTGTTATTACAACAAGTGCGGCACGTCAAAAGAAATCGTTGCATTTTATGAATTTGTCATTGTACCGGGATTTTCTACGCCGGATTGGGCAAAAGGGGCGGTAATGTATCAGATTTTTACAGACCGGTTCTATAATGGCGATAAGACCAATGATGTTGAGTCCAGGGAGTATTTTTATATAGGAGATTACAGCAGGAAGGTAACAGACTGGAATAAATATCCGGATAAGATGGGAGTACGAGAGTTCTATGGCGGGGATTTGCAGGGAGTGATCGATAAACTGGATTACCTGCAGGATCTGGGCGTGGAAGTCCTGTACTTCAATCCATTGTTTGTCTCGCCT
The DNA here is from genome assembly GCF_004295125.1 of [Clostridium] scindens ATCC 35704. Lineage (NCBI taxonomy): Bacteria > Bacillati > Bacillota > Clostridia > Lachnospirales > Lachnospiraceae > Lachnoclostridium > [Clostridium] scindens. The sequence goes on from NZ_CP036170.1 coordinate 1,278,677, forward strand.
TCCAACCACAAATACGATATTCAGGATTATGATTATATAGACCCGCATTATGGGGTGATCGTGGAAGATGGGGGAGAAGTCCTGGCAGAAGGCGTGACGGAGAATCGGCTTGCTGCGAAGTACCAGAAAAGAACGACGGATATTAAGAATCTGGAAGCCAGCAATCAGTTGTTCATCAAGCTGGTAGAAGAACTTCACAGGCGAGGCATGAGAATCATTCTTGACGGCGTGTTCAACCATTGCGGCTCATTTAATAAATGGATGGACAGGGAACGCATTTATGAAAATCAGGAGGATTATGAGCCAGGAGCATTTATTTCCCCAGACAGTCCTTACAGAAGTTATTTCAGATTCTTTAAGGAGGAGCCGGGAAATTGGCCGTACAATTCTAACTATGACGGCTGGTGGGGGCATGATACGCTTCCAAAATTGAACTATGAAGATTCCATGAAACTGGAGAATTATATATTATATATTGGAAGGAAATGGGTATCCCCGCCGTATAATGTAGATGGATGGCGTCTGGATGTAGCAGCGGATCTGGGGCGAAGCAATGAGTACAACCATCAGTTCTGGAAGAAATTCCGCGAGGCGGTCAAGGATGCCAATCCAGAGGCGATTATTCTTGCCGAGCATTACGGAGATCCCAGCGACTGGCTTCAGGGCGATGAGTGGGATACGGTCATGAACTATGACGCCTTTATGGAGCCTGTAACATGGTTCCTTACAGGGATGGAGAAGCACAGTGATGAAGCAAGAGAAGAACTGCGGGGCAATGCGGATAACTTTGTGGGCTCTATCTCCCATCATATGTCTAATATGCTGACGCCATCCTTGCAGGTGGCGATGAACGAATTATCGAACCACGATCATTCGCGGTTCCTGACCCGTACCAATCACATGGTTGGAAGGGTAGAGCACCTGGGGCCGAAGGCCGCGGAAGAATATGTGAATGAGGCGATCATGCGGGAAGCTGTTGCGATACAGATGACGTGGGTAGGGGCGCCGACCATCTATTATGGAGATGAAGCGGGCGTGTGCGGATTCACAGATCCGGATAACAGGCGGACATATCCCTGGGGACATGAGAATCAGGAACTGCTGAATTTCCATAAGGAGATGATACGGATACACAAGGAACATCCGGCGCTTCGTACAGGATCCCTTAATATACTGAGCTGGGATGAAAATGTGCTGGCATATGGCCGTTTCCTGGGTGAGGACCGTATTGTGGCAATTATTAATAACCGGAGCGAGCTTACAGAGGTCACGGTTCCGGTATGGCGGGTGGAAGTGCCAATAAAATGCCGGATGAAAAGGCTGATCTATTCCTATTCAGACGGCTATACGATAGAAGATGAAGAATATCTGGTTGACGAAGGGGAAGTCGTTGTAAATATGGGGGCGCATTCTGCGCTTATACTGGGAATGAAAGAAGCTTGAGGCTCATTAAAATATCATGGAAGAAGATTATGGAAAATATTACCATAATCTTCTTTTGCTTTTATCGGTTATCATAGATGAAAAGGCAAGGAGGAGGAAATGGGTAAAAAAACATATGGTTATGTGCGGGTATCCAGCAGGGATCAGAATATAGACCGGCAGATTGCGGCAATGGAGAAGATTCCCATCCGCAAGGAGGACATCTACATAGACAGGCAGTCGGGCAAAGACTTTGACAGGCCCAGCTACCGCCGGCTCTTGAATCGCTTAAGGCCCGGGGATACCTTGTTCGTGAAATCAATTGACAGACTGGGAAGAAATTATGATGAGATTATTGAGCAGTGGAGGACACTTACAAAAGCGAAGGACGTGGATATCGTAGTGATTGATTTTCCGCTGCTGGACACCAGGAACCATGTGAACGGGCTGACTGGCAAATTCATATCGGATCTGGTGCTCCAGATCATGTCCTATGTAGCCCAGATTGAAAGGGAGAATATCCGGCAGAGGCAGGCGGAGGGAATTGCGGTTGCAAAATTAAAAGGGGTGGCATTTGGAAGGCCGAGGAAAGAGATACCGGAAGAATTCCCGGATGTGGTGAAACTTTGGGAGAATAATCAAATCAGCATGAGGGAGGCGGCAAGGAGGCTGGGAACAAGCCATAGCATGTTTGCAAAATGGATTTCCCAATGCCAGGATAAAAATAAATGTTAAAATTTGGCAGATTATGTAGACTTTTACATCCATTGTTTTTGGAGGTCTAATGCCTCTCTTGTTACTTATATATATACAAACTGCTATTAAAAATATAACATTAGTGGATTAAAAAGTCTGATTTTTAGTCCATTTTTTGTTGGATAATGGGATGAGGATAAATATGTCGCCAAAAAGAAAGAACATAGAATTAATTGAATTATTGGCAGAACAGGCAGGCTGCACGTACCTGTCGGATTTGCGGCTTGAGGACTACCGTTGCAGGCTGGAAGGCTGTCTCCAGAAGATGGATATAGAACGCTATGGAGAGGAAGAGTGGGCGGAAGCGGCCAATTACCTGACAGGCACTCCCAAAGAAGAAATTGCTACGAAGGTTCAGGCAAGGCGATTGATTCTTGAAAAATGCAGGAAAGAATAAAGAAGAACTGAAGGCGGATAAGAATACACGCTCCAGTTCTTCTTTTTATTTTGTCATAACCTCGACACCGTTCTCGGTAATCAATACCATATACTCTATCTGCGCGGACAGCCCGTCGTCGATGGTGTAGACGGTCCAGCCATTTCCCTCGTCAATATAGAATTCAGGGCTTCCTTCGTTGATCATGGGCTCGATGGTAAACATCATGCCCGGCACGAGGACCATTTCACTGCCCTTGGGGGTCACATAGCTGACATAAGGATCTTCATGGAATTCCAGGCCGATTCCATGGCCGCCGATATCTTCCACGACAGAAAAGCCATTCTGCCTGGCATGGGTATTGATGGCATAAGCGATATCTCCCAAATGTCCCCATGGCTTTGCCGCCTTTAAGCCAAGTTCCACGCATTCTTTGGTGACTCTGACGAGCTTCTCAGCCTCAGGGGATATCTGTCCGATTGTAAACATCCGGGATGCGTCCGAATAATAGCCATTCAGAATAGTGGATACATCCACATTAATGATGTCGCCCTCCTTCAGGATCTCGTTTTCATCGGGGATTCCATGGCATATGACATTGTTGACGGATGTACATACGCTTTTGGGGAATCCCTGATAATTAAGGGGCGCCGGGATACCACCGTGCTGAGTGGTATAGTCGTATACCAGCCGGTCAATCTCTTCCGTACTCATGCCTTTACGGATATGGGCGGCAACATGGTCCAGGACGGCAGTATTCAAGTCCGCGCTTTCCTGGATTGCCTTAATCTGCTCCGGCGTCTTAAGCAAAGAGCGATCCGGCACAATCTGTCCCTTTGCGGCCAAGGTCCATAGTTTTACGTCTAGTTTATCCACAATATTACCTACCTTCTTATAAAAATATCCATATGTTTCATTATATCATCCCTGTCAATGGGGTTGTTTGTTAATTGAAAATAAGTTATAATTTTATTATATTATGTGCTAAATGCGGGCATGAATATAAGTTTAAAATATAGGAAAATATTTGGTCGTGAAAGGAGCGGACGTATGTTAAGAATAGGAATGCTTACAAGCGGAGGAGACTGCCAGGCGCTGAATGCGGCGATGCGCGGCGTAGTAAAAGGAATCTGCTCTAAAAGAGATGATGTGGAAATCTACGGATTTCAGGAGGGGTATAAAGGACTGATCTATTCGAATTTCAAGATGCTGACTTCCAGGGACTTCTCCGGGATATTGACGATTGGCGGGACGATTCTTGGGACATCCAGGCAGCCATTCAAGCTGATGCGCGTTCCGGATGAGAATGGCCTTGATAAGGTGGAGGCGATGAAGCATACGTACCACAAGCTGAATCTGGACTGCCTCGTAGTCCTGGGAGGTAATGGAACGCATAAGACTGCGAATATGCTCAGAGAGGAAGGCCTGAATGTCATCACGCTTCCGAAGACGATTGACAATGACTTATGGGGGACGGATATGACCTTTGGGTTCCAGAGCGCGGTGGATATCGCGACGGATACTATTGACAGGATCCATACGACAGCCACATCCCACAGCCGGGTATTCATCATCGAGGTTATGGGGCACAAGGTTGGCTGGGTAACGCTTCATGCGGGAATTGCAGGAGGCGCGGACATTATATTGCTGCCGGAGATTCCATACGATATTGATGTGGTGGTGGAAGCAATTAACAAGCGCAAGGCCGCAGGAAAGAAGTTTACGATAATCGCAGTGGCCGAGGGAGCAATATCCAGGGAAGACGCGAAGCTTTCCAAGAAGGAACTGAAGGAAAAGAAGGCGAAGCAGAAATATCCTTCGGTTGCCTATGAGATATCTGAAAGGATCCAGAAGAAGACAGACCAGGAGGTACGCATTACGGTTCCTGGCCATACGCAGCGCGGCGGCTCGCCCTGCGCGTATGACAGGGTTCTGGCCACGAGGCTTGGAGCGGCAGCTGCGGAAGCCATACTGGATGGAGACTTTGGCTGCATGGTGGCTGTAAAGAACAGGGATATTGTCCGCGTTCCGCTCAGCGAAGTGGCAGGTAAATTAAAATACGTGGATCCGGAATCTGATATTGTCAGGGAAGCCAAGATGACAGGAATCAGTTTTGGAGACAAATAAAGCAGACAGGGAGTGTAAGAAATGTCATATACGGCATTGTACCGGAAGTTCCGTCCTGACGAATTTGAAGACGTAAAAGGTCAGGACGCCATAGTAAAGACATTGAAAAACCAGATAAAAGCAGAACGGATCGGACATGCGTATCTGTTCTGCGGGACAAGGGGAACTGGAAAGACGACTGTGGCAAAGATATTTGCGAAAGCGGTAAACTGCGAGCATCCGGTAGATGGAAGCCCATGCGGGGAATGCGCCATGTGCAGATCGATCGCCGCGGGCACGTCTATGAATGTGATAGAGATTGATGCCGCGTCCAACAACGGCGTGGACAATATCCGCGAGATCCGCGAGGAGGTGGCGTACCGGCCTACAGAAGGAAGGTACAAAGTCTATATTATAGATGAGGTCCATATGCTTTCTATAGGAGCATTCAATGCGCTGCTGAAAACATTGGAAGAGCCCCCGGAATATGTGATATTTATTCTGGCCACAACGGAAGCCCATAAGATACCCATTACGATTTTAAGCCGATGCCAGCGGTATGATTTCAAGAGAATATCGATTGAGACCATATCCGACAGGCTCCGGGAATTGGTTGACAAGGAGGGGTGGGAGGTGGAGGAAAAGGCCGTGCGCTATATTGCGAAGATGGCGGATGGCTCCATGAGAGACTCCTTAAGCCTGCTGGATCAATGCGTTGCCTTCTACATTGGTGAGAAACTGACCTATGATCATGTGCTTGAAGTGCTGGGAGCTGTGGATACGGAGACATTCAGCAGGCTGCTTCGGGAACTGCTTTCCATGGATGTGCATAAGGTAATAGTGACGGTAGAAGAACTGGTGATGCAGGGGAGGGAACTGTCCCAGCTGGCATCGGATTTCACCTGGTATCTGCGCAACCTGCTCCTTGTAAAAAGTTCTGACAATATGGAAGATGTGCTGGACGTGTCCACGGAAAATCTGACCCAGTTAAAAGAAGAGGCCCAGATGATTGACAATGACACGCTAATCCGGTATATTAGAATTTTCTCGGACCTTACCAATCAGTTAAAATACGCCACCCAGAAAAGGGTACTGCTGGAGGTTACGCTGATAAAGTTATGCCGGCCGGCCATGGATCAGAATCAGGATGCGCTTCTTGACCGGATCAGGCTGATTGAAAAACAGTTAGAAGAAGGACTTTTAGACAGCGCTGTAAGGGAAAAGGTAGTCTATGTCAACTCGGATGGCCCCGCAGAACAGAAAGAGAAGCCAAGGCCCGAACTGCCCAAGGCGCTAAACGAAGATGTAAAGGCAGTGGCCCAGGACTTCCGCACCATTGCAAATGACGCATCGCCGCTTCTTCGAACGTATTTGAAGAAAGCCAGGCTAAGCCCGGGAGAGGGCAGCCGCCTGCTCATCGTACTTCCGGACGAAGTAAGCGCCGCTGCGGTGGGGACTGCGGAGCATAAAGAAGAGATAGAGAGGCTCATTGAAGAAAAGATAGGAAAACAGGTCGATATAGAAGTCCGGCAGCTGGAAGAAGGCCGAAGGTTTGAGGATAGTTTCGTGGATCTTGAGAATTTGATCCATATGGAAATAACAGTAGAAGATTAGGAGGATATGAAGATGGCAAAACGTGGAGGATTTCCGGGAGGAGGAATGCCTGGGAATATGGCAAATCTGATGAAGCAGGCACAGAAGATGCAGCGTCAGATGGAAGAACAGGCAAAAGAAATGGAGACAAAGGAGTTTACTGCCACTGCCGGAGGCGGGGCAGTAGAAGTAACGGTATCAGGAACGAAGAAGGTATTGAAGGTCAAGCTGGACGAGGAAGCCGTAGATCCGGATGACGTGGAGATGCTGGAGGATCTGATCGTTGCGGCGGTGAATGAGGCGATGGATAAGGTGGATGAAGTGTCCGCGTCAGCCATGTCCAAGTTCACAGGCGGCATGGGCGGACAGATGCCTGGATTGTTCTAGCAGGGAGCGTAAGAAATGGATTATTACAGTAGCCAGATGAGCAAGTTAATTGAAGAATTGTCATGCCTCCCGGGCATAGGTTCAAAGTCAGCGGCAAGGCTGGCTTTTCACTTGATACACATGCCCCTGGATGACGTAAAAAGGCTGGCGTCCACGATGGTCGAGGCGCGGGAGAATGTCAGATACTGCGCGCAGTGCTATACGCTGACGGATCAAGAACTTTGCCCGATCTGCAGTAACAGCAGCAGAGATCACAAGACGATCATGGTAGTAGAGAACACCAGAGACCTGGCAGCATATGAAAAGACAGGGAAATACAACGGCGTGTACCATGTTCTGCATGGGGCGATCTCGCCAATGCTTGGCATTGGGCCGGAGGATATCAAATTAAAAGAACTGATCGAGCGCTTGCAGGGGGACGTGGATGAGGTGATCATCGCCACGAATTCCAGCTTGGAAGGGGAGACTACGGCTATGTATATCAGCAAGCTGATCAAGCCTACAGGAATCAAGGTTAGTAGGATTGCCAGCGGCGTTCCGGTTGGAGGAGACTTGGAGTATATTGACGAAGTGACCCTTTTGAGGGCGCTGGAAGGCAGGACACAGTTGTAAATGCAAAAGGGGGCGGGCAATTAATTGTGGATTGACCTGTCCCCGTTGAGGTGATAAGAGAGAATGGGAAAGAAAAAAGTTACATCTACAGATATCGCGAGGGCCGCCGGAGTATCGCAATCTACCGTCTCCATGGTTCTGAACAAAAAGTACAATGTATCTTTTTCAAAAGAAACTGTGGAAAAAGTCGAGAATGCCGCGAAAGAATTAGGATATGTCCCTCCGAAGCGCAAGACGAAAAAAGGTGCCAGGCAGGAGAAACTTTTGGTGATCTTTTGTTCCAACCTTACGAACCCTTATTATGTCATGCTGCTTCAGGGAATTGAGTCCAGGGCAAAAGAGCAGGGATTCGGCCTCTTTGTCTGCAATACCCAGAGAGATTTGAGAATGGAGGAGCGGTATCTTAAAATGATGTGGGAATTGCGTCCTCTGGGAATCATTTACACCTGCAACCCAAGCCACTGCTTTATGGATCTGTTGAAAGAACTGTCTGAAAAGATTCCGGTGGCAGTCATTAACAACCAGAATGAGAAGATGAGTGTGGATGCAGTGGAACTGGACAACTCCAAACTAGGAAGAATTATGGCACGCCATCTTCTGGAACTTGGGCATCGGAAGGTGGCCTATATCGCGCCTCCTCTTACAGCCCGGCAGAAGCAGCGCTCCAAGCGCGTGGAAGGATTTCTGAAGGTATATGAGCAGGCCGGCCTCAGGGATCAGGTGATTATTAAGGCCGCGAGGGAAGAGTTCGATCAGGATGTGGCCCTTATTGATTCGGAATATAAGATCGGCTATGATCTGACCCGCGAACTTTTGCAGGAGACCAGGGATATTACGGCGATTGCGGGACTTAACGACATGATCGCCTTTGGAATTATGGATGCGCTCCATGAGGCAAAGATAAAGGTTCCTGCTGATATGTCTGTTATGGGATGCGATAATACGCTGTTTGCCCGTATGCATAAGGTGGAATTGACGACCATTGAGCATTTTGTCATATTTAAAGGACGGGACGCCTGCGATATCATTATGAAAAAGATAGCCTCCCACCACACCCAGTATTCAGAGACCCCTCCCATCAGCACTTATCATGTAGAGTATGAGCCAAAACTGATCGTGCGGGGGACGACCGCGTATGCCAAAGGGAAAAAGAAAAAATAAAATTAATTTATTCCAGGAAATTATTATTAATAATAAAGTGGCAAAAAATAAAAAGAATAGTAAAATCATTGGAATAAATAATTTTTTAAAGAAAATCAGAAGAAAAATTACTTGTATGTAATTAATAAAATGTAGATATTAATAGAAAAAATTATTAATAAATCTTATGCGCTATTGACCAAACTTCATCCTATAAGTTATAATTCTAGCATGTGGCAAATAGCGGAAAGTGAAGGGATTCACGGAATTTAAAGGAGGAAGAAAATGAGGTTTTTCATTGACACAGCCAAGGTAGAGGATATTAAGAAGGCGAATGATATGGGAGTTATCTGTGGCGTAACCACCAACCCATCTCTGATCGCAAAAGAAGGAAGAGTATTTGAGGAAGTTATCGCGGAGATCGCGTCTATCGTAGACGGACCGATCAGCGGAGAAGTTAAAGCGACTACAGTTGACGCCGAAGGCATGATTGCAGAAGGAAGAGAGATTGCTAAGATTCATAAGAATATGGTAGTAAAGCTTCCAATGACCGTTGAAGGCTTGAAGGCATGCAAGCAGCTGACATCCGAGGGAATCAAGACGAATGTTACATTAGTATTTACGGCTAACCAGGCTTTGCTGGCAGCAAGGGCTGGCGCAACTTATGTCTCTCCATTCCTGGGACGTCTGGATGACATTTCCGTAAGAGGAACAGATCTGATAGCAGAGATCGCGCAGATCTTTGATGTGGCAGGAATCGAGACTCAGATTATAGCAGCCAGCGTACGTAATCCGATCCATGTAACAGACTGCGCGCTGGCAGGAGCCGATATCGCGACGGTTCCATATGCGGTGATCGAGCAGATGACCAAGCATCCGCTGACAGATGCGGGAATTGCAAAATTCCAGGCTGATTATAAAGCAGTATTTGGCGAATAATCCATCATACAGACAGGAGGAGCATCATGAACAAATTTGAGTTAATGAAGACTGCCAATGAGATCCGTAAAGGCATCGTTACGGCGGTTCACAGCGCTAAGTCCGGACATCCGGGCGGATCTTTATCTGCAGCGGATATCTATACATATCTGTTTTTTGAAGAAATGAATATCGATCCGAAAGACCCCGAAAAGGCAGACCGCGACCGTTTTGTTTTATCAAAAGGCCACACTGCCCCGGGATATTATTCAACTTTGGCAAACAGAGGATTTTTCCCGGTAGAGGACCTTACCACATTGCGCAAGGTGGGATCTTACCTTCAGGGGCACCCGGATATGAAGCACATTCCGGGAGTAGACATGTCAAGCGGCTCTCTGGGACAGGGAATCTCCGCGGCAGTCGGAATGGCTATCTCCGCGAAATTATCCGGAGATGGCTACCGTGTATATACGCTGCTTGGAGACGGAGAGATTCAGGAAGGACAGGTATGGGAAGCATCCATGCTGGCAGCACACCGCAAGTTGGATAACCTGGTGGTCATAGTAGACAATAACAACCTTCAGATTGACGGAGCCATTGATGAGGTTAACTCCCCATATCCGATCGATAAGAAGTTTGAAGCATTTAATTTCCATGTGATCAATATTGATGGCCATGATTTTGATGCTATTGACGCTGCCTTTAAGGAGGCCAGAGCCACCAAAGGACAGCCGACGGCTATTATTGCAAAGACAATCAAAGGAAAAGACGTTTCCTTTATGGAAAACCAGGCTTCCTGGCACGGCGCGGCTCCGAATGACGAGCAGTATGCGGTTGCTATGGCAGACTTGGAGAAAGTAGGTGAAGCATTATGTCAGAAGTAAAGAAGATTGCAACAAGAGAAAGTTACGGTAATGCTTTGGTTGAATTAGGAAAAGCCCATGAGGATGTCGTGGTACTGGACGCCGATCTGGCAGCGGCCACGAAGACAGGTACTTTTAAGAAGGCTTTTCCGGAGCGTCATATTGACTGCGGTATTGCTGAGTGTAATATGATCGGAGTGGCAGCGGGCATTGCTGCTACAGGCAAGGTGCCGTTTGCGAGTTCTTTCGCTATGTTCGCGGCAGGACGCGCATTCGAGCAGGTGCGTAATTCTGTAGGCTATCCGAAACTGAACGTTAAAATCGGCGCGACCCATGCCGGAATCTCCGTAGGAGAGGACGGCGCAACCCATCAGTGTAATGAAGATATTGCCCTGATGCGTACGATCCCGGGAATGGTCGTAATCAATCCGTCCGATGACGTAGAGGCTAAGGCGGCGGTTGAAGCGGCTTATGAGCATGTGGGACCTGTATATCTGCGTTTTGGAAGACTTGCTGTTCCGGTAATCAATGATCATGCAGATTATAAATTCGAGCTTGGAAAAGCGATCACGCTTCGCGAGGGTACGGATGTGACGATTATCGCGACCGGACTCCCGGTATCTGAGTCCCTGGCAGCAGCGGAGAAGTTATCAGCCGATGGAATCAGCGCGGAAGTAATCAATATGCATACGATCAAGCCGTTGGATGAGGAGGCTGTCATTAAGGCGGCTGCCAAGACCGGAAAGATCGTGACGGTAGAGGAGCACTCGATCATCGGCGGACTGGGAAGCGCGGTCTGCGACGTGGTTGCGGAAAAAGCGCCGGCAAAGGTAATGAAGATTGGAATCAATGATACTTACGGAGAATCAGGCCCGGCAGTAGAATTGATTAAGAAATATGGCCTGGATGCAGACAGCATCTATGAAAAGGTAAAAGCATTTGCAAAATAATTAATAGGTTATAGAAAAAAGCACATCCTGGGCGGGGTGTGCTTTTTGTAATTTTGAATTGCATTTTAGAAAGGATTTACAATCTTAAATGAAAGTGTTACGATATAGAAACCAGAAAAAGAGAGAGATGAGATAAAGGAGGTAGTCGTTGTGCAGGCAGCGATTACCTTTTTAGGAGAGAATGCGATGTTTGGAAGAGTAGGCGAAATGGCTAAGCGGCGCTTAAACAGACTGCGCCGCAATTGGAAGAGTGAATTTTATAGCGAAGTTAAGGATATAGCAGAGCATCCGGTGGTGCTAAGGATGAAATTATATCCTCATCATGGCAGCACAAACTGTTATCAGCATTGTATGAATGTGGCATATTACAATTACCAGTGGTGCAGGTTCCTGCACCTGGATGCAAGATCAGCAGCCAGGGCAGGGATGATCCATGATTTGTTCTTATATGACTGGCATATGCATGCCAAGAAGACGGGGGATTGTTTTCACGGGCTGACCCATCCGAAAAAGTCTTACCAGAATGCCAGGAAATTTTTTGATCTCAACCACATTGAGAAGGATATCATTCTGAATCATATGTGGCCGGTTACATTTTTTAAGATCCCAAGGACGAAAGAAGGATGGATTACGACGCTTACAGACAAGTATTGCGGCGCCTGCGAGACTAGCCGTCGAAAATAATGGGATCTACCGGGAACCTGCCGGAAATTTCCATGGACAAGCCCCACCAACCGCTAAAATATGCGGATTCCATATGCTATCATAAGCAAAAATATGCAGATGAGGTGAGAGTATATGGAAAGACAATTTCCCAAAAATGTAAGACAGATAGGAAACGTAAGCGACGAGCCTAAGATATATGTAGAAGACTATGTGGATACCTATCTGAACCAGCTGCGCGAAAGAGCAGCCGAAGAGCCGGTAGGAGTCATGCTTACCGGCGAGATCCTGATCCAGGAAGGACAGGCCGTGGTATATGCTTCCGGCGCTATACGAATGAAGGAAATTGAAGTAAATGGTACGGAAATAGTAATAGGGGAAGATACGTTTAAGGAATTGGAGGAAGAACGCAAGCAGTATTTTCCGTCCAGCGATGCGGTTGGATGGTGCCTGATCGAGAATGGACATCCTATGGGGCAGAACCGCCAGATAGCAAAAATACACGAGAAATCATTTGCAAAGTCAGATACCGTATTTATATGGAAGGATGCGGTAGACAATGAAGAAGTCTATTATGCATACAAATATGGCGAACTAATGCAGATGGGCGGACATTACATATATTATGAAAAGAATCCCAATATGCAGAACTATATGATCAGCACACGTAAAAAGATTGGCGTTACACCCAGTGAAGTGGTTGAGGATCGAGCTGCAAAGGATTTTCGTAGTGTCGTAAGAGAACGCATGGAGGATAAAGAACAGCGCCAGAGTTCCAGGCTTGTGTACGTTACAAGCGCGCTTCTGGTAGTGGTAGTTCTTGCGATCGGCATCTCAACCGTTAATAATTTTACTAAGATGGAGGCAGTTCAAAGTTCGCTTGAATCATTGTCCCAGTCGGCCAGCAAGACGGAGAGCCAGACCGGGACGGTGAATGAAGGCGAGGACGGGGCCTTGGAGGCAAACGGGATTATTGGAGACGGGGAGGCAAAAGATAAGGAAGCCTCCGGGGGAACAGTTCCAGAAACATCTACCGTCCAGGAACAGTTAAGCGATGAGGATTATTATGTAGTGAGAAAAGGGGACACGCTGGACAGCATCAGCGTAAAGGTGTATGGAGATGCCTCTCATGTAGAGGCGCTCTGTAAAATGAATGGATTGTCAGATGGCAACCTGATATACATTGGCCAAAAATTATTGTTACCATAGCTGGAAAATATGATATAATGAGCCCAAAGTGCGTAAGGATGCATTAAGCATCTTTGAATTATGACACGAATGAAAAGGAACAAAGGGGAAACAGATGATACACCGAAGAAATAAGAACCTTCGCGTTGTCAGAGAACCGGAAAATCCAGCAGACCCGACAGATAAGATTATTGAGCAGATTATGGATGAACTTAACAGTGAAGATGGTTCGATGAATGATATGGAGGAACAGATTAAAAAGCATAAGATCAAGTTCTGGCGCAGGATTATACTCAGCACGGCGGCTGTATTGGCGGTTGCGGCCGGCATATATCTTCTGGTCAATCTTCAGACTTACAGCAAGGCCCGGACTTTGGACACCTATGCAAGCGGCGGCTCGGCGAACAATAGTTATATGCAGTTTGCGGATGGCGTGCTTAAGTACAGCCGGGATGGGATTGCCTATCTGGATCAGAAGGGCGAGGAACAGTGGAATCATGCCTATCAGATTCAGAACCCTTTTTTAGACGTTAACGAGAAATCGGCGGCAATTGCAGACAAGGGCGGCAATGACATCATTGTATTCCAGGAAGATGGCCTGAAAGGAGAGATCCATACGACGCTTCCTATAGAAAAGATCAATGTCTCAGAGCAAGGGATTGTGGGCGCTATTCTGAAAAATGACGCATCAGCCAAAGTTATGTGCTATGATACCGCAGGAAATGTTCTTGTGGAGCACAAGACGTCCTTAAGCGGAACGGGATATCCGCTGGATGTATCGCTGTCTGAGGATGGAGAGGTCATGCAGGTGGTTTATCTTTATACTCAGGAGGGTAAAATCACCTCAAAG